>JBIIFW010000014.1:0-20866 GCA_044236985.1 Bradymonadia bacterium
AGTTCGACCAGGCCCGCGCGGTGAGCATGGGCCGCCAGCTGGGCGTCGCCTACTTCGTCACCGGCCGCGTCGTCGACAACGCCGAGCGGACTGCCGACGCCCGCCGCGTGCAGTACTTCATGTTCATGCAGGCCCTCGACGTCGCCACCGGTGCCATCGTCTGGCAGAACGAGGCAGCCATCACCAAGGCCCTCGTCCAGCAGTAATCGGGAGCCGACGATGTTTCGACGCCACGCCGCTCCTGCGGCCCCGAGAGCGTTCGGCGCCGCAGCGCGGTCGCTCGTGACGGCTCACCTCGCGCTGCTCCTGCTGGTGCTCGGCGTGTTGCAGGGCTGCTCCGCCGGCTACTCTGGCCGGCTCGACGATGTGCGCCGCTCCATCGCCGCGAGCGACCTCAACGCTGCTGAGGCAAAGCTCTCCACGCTGCTCGATGGCTCCGGCCAGGTGGCCGCGGCGCCCAACGAGGACATGCCGCTCCTCCTCCTAGAGCGGGCCAGCGTCCGACAGGCACTCGGCCAGCACGAAGCGGCCATCGCCGACTTCACAGACGCCGACCCCATGCTCGAGCTCCTCGACCTCACGCCCGACGGCGCAGGCTCCGCGGCCGAGTATCTCTTCTCCGACGACGCGGGCATCTACAAACTGCCCGTCTACGAGAAGCTCATGGTCAACGCCTCCGCCATGCTCTCCTACCTCTCCGCAAACGACCTTCCGGGCGCGCTCGTCGAGGCGCGGCGTCTCACCATCCTCATCGACTACTTCAACGGCACCGAACTCGCCGGCCACCCCGCCATCCAGGCAGCCAGCCTCCTCGCAGGACTTGCCTTCTCAGCGGGTGGCGACCCCACGGGCGAAAAGCTGATCGCCGCGTCTGGGCTCATGCCAGCAGGGGCAGACAAGGACGCGGCCGATGACGGCAAGGGGCTCGTCTTCGCTGTCGTCTGTTCCGGACTCGCCCCCTACCGGCGTGCCGAACGCTACCCCATCGGCGTTGTCTTCGACGCCGTCGGGCGCGACAGCCGCTACCAACTCTCGCAGGAGCAGCAGGCGCAGATGGCGAAGGCCTCCGCCGAGAACCTCCTCACCTGGGTCAACTACCCCGTCCTCGTTCGCTACCCTGCCAGCACCTCCCGTTTCGCCGCATCCGCGGGCGGGTTCAGCGCCGAAGCCACCGAGATCGCCGACCTCGCAGACTTCGCCCTCGCACAGTGGAAGTCCGAAGAGTCCGCCATCGCCTGGGCAGCCCTCACCCGCGCCATCACCCGCATCATCGCTCGCGAGGCCGTGCAGGCCGTCGGCGATGCCGCGGGCGGCAAGAACAGCAGCACCGCCACGGCCTTCTTTGTCCTCAGCCTCATCACCCAAGGAGTGATGCAGGCCGCCGACACACCCGACACCCGCACCTGGAACATGATGCCGGCGCGCATCTCGCTCGCCACCCTCCGCCTCCCCGTCGGCGAGCAACAGCTCACCTTCGACAGCAGCTCCGGGCGCACGCAGAGCCTCACCATCTCGGCCCGCGACGACCGCCCCGTTGTCGCACTCTTTCGAACCACCGAGTAGCCCCGACCGCCGCACCGCAGCGGCCTCCCGCCTCGAGTCCGCAATGTCAGAGCTCCGCCGCACACGCCTCCTCACACTCCACCGCGAAATCGACCTCATCGCGGGAGGGGTCGCCGGGCAGCACAACCTCCACTGCAGGCGCGGCTGCTCCTCCTGCTGCGTCGACGACCTCACCGTCTTCGAGGTGGAGGCCGACCGCATCCGCGACACCTTCCCCGACCTGCTCGAGACCGGGCAGCCCGGCCCTGCAGGCGCCTGCGCCTTCCTCGACCGCGATGGCGCCTGCCGCATCTACGAGGCCCGCCCCTACGTCTGCCGCACCCAGGGGTTGCCGCTCCGCTGGTTCGAGGAGGACGACGACGAGGACGAGGTCGTCGAGCTCCGCGACATCTGCCCCCTCAACGCCGAGGAGGTCGCGCCCGAGACCCTCGACGACGAGGCCTGCTGGACCATCGGCCCCTTCGAGGAGAGGCTCGCCGCCCTCCAAGAACAGGCCGACGGCGGCGCCATGCTCCGCACACCGCTCCGCGCCCTCTTCCGGGCGACACCGTCCGCCTGACGAGCCCTCGAAGAGTGTTCCCGCCCTGCACCGAGCAAGTTGCAGAATCCCGCGTGATCGCCTACCTAGCGCCCCGTCTTGCGGTTGCTCGGCAGCCGTTCCAGCTCCATTCTCCAGAGGTCTCTCAGCGTGTCATCCCCACTTAAGCCACAGCAGACTGCAGAAATGCATCGCATCAATCACCAGATCCGCATCTCGCAGATCCGCGTGATCGGAATCGACGGTGAACAGCTGGGAATCATGACGCCCGATGAGGGACGGCACATCGCGCAGGATGCCGGCGTCGACCTCGTCGAGGTTGCGCCCAAGGCCATGCCGCCCGTCTGCCGCATCATGGACTACGGAAAGTTCCGCTACGAACTCTCCAAGAAGGAGTCCAAGAGCAAGGCGACGCGCGTTGAACTCAAGACCATCACGCTCCGGCCCAAGACCGACACCCACGACCTCGAGACAAAGCTCAACCAGGCGCGCGGCTTCATCGAAAAGGGCGACCGTGTGAAGTTCGTCATGCGTATGCGTGGCCGCGAGAGCTCCCACATGAACCTCTGGATCGAAAAGATGAACCTCATGGTCCAGGCCATGAGCGACGTCGCTGAGTCGGCGGGCCAGCCACAGCCCGAGGGTCGTACCCTCACCGTCACCATCGAGCCGTTCGGTTCGAAGAACAACAACTGACCCACAGCGCCATGTGGGGAAGCCGGCGCGCGTTTGCCTGCGGCCTCATCGGCGCGTTGCTCGCCGCCTGCGGGAGCAAAGAACAGCAAGTTCAGCCCGCTTCTCCGGTCGCTTCCAACCGGCCGCCTGAACCACCCGATAAGCTCGCGGCCCGCTTCGATGCCGGAGGCAGGCTCCATGTGAGTTGGACGCGGGGCAGCGACCCCGAGAGCCCGGTCGAGCAGCTCAAGGTCGAGGTCCTCCTCGCCGGCTCCCCCTACGGTGCCGCCAAGGAGAGCGCTGCGCGCTTCATGTCGCCGCCCGGCGCGACCGAGGCGACGCTCACCTCGGCAATCGCCGATCCCATCATTTCAGTGCGTACCATCGACCCGCAGGGGCTCGCCTCTGCAATGCGGACCATCGCCTCTGTGGAGCAGGCGCCGCAATGGACCAACTGGCCCGCAGGTGGTCCCGAACGCAAACTCGTCGACTGTCTCTGGCGTCAAGAAGCGGGGCTGCTCTGCAGCGGAACCAACGGCGCCATCGTAACCGACGCGGACCAGTCCCAGCCCTCCGGCCTGCGTGGCAGGCTCCGCATCGCCGGAAGCGTCGCAGGACAACCGTGGCTCTTCACCGACGAGGGCCGCATCCTGGTCCCCGCGACCGCCGGCAAGCCCGATGCCCAAGAGAAGGCTTCAGGCTGGATCCCACTTCAGGCCCTGCTCGCTGAGCCCTACCCCGCAGGCCCGCTCAAGAGCCTGCAGGCCGATGCCTTCGGTCTCACCCACCTCATCGACGCCACGGGCGCGGTCTGGATTGGCGACGCCCAGCACCTCCTCCGCATGACCTCGCCCCTCGCCACCGAGCAGGGCTGTGAACGCCTGAGTGCCATCGGCTTCTCCCCTACGGTCGGGCTCGCGATCTGCGACTCCGGTAAGGTCTTCACCGTTGCGGCCGACCGCGCCGGCATGCAGTGGCGCCCCCTCACAGCCACCACCGACCCACTCCCCGCCGATGGCATCCTGGAGATCATCGCCACCTCACTGAGCGAGGTCATCGTCGTCGAACCAGCCCGTATTCGACGGGTCGCCGTCGGCGGCTGGAACACACTCCTCGACCTCACAGCTGCACCAGGCGGAACACCACTGCGGATCGGCCGAGCTGTCGCCCTCGCCGGCGCCCCCGACTCCGTTTACTTCCCCACCTCCGCCGGCCTCGCAAGGCTCACCGACGGCTCCGTCACCATCATCGGCGGCACACCGCTACATCTCGTGGGCGTGCTCCCGGACCAGCCGGCGGCGGGCCAGTTCACCCTCGTGGACCGCGACGGAGCCCGCTTCGTCTGGAACGGCACGGAACTGCGCAACCAGCTCCCACCGCCACTCCGCGCCGACCTCCTCTTCCATGCGGCCGCAGATCTGCTCGTGGCGATCACCGCTCTGCCGCGGCAACCCTCCGACCCCAGCTCCCTCCTCCGCGTGGAGCCGCCGCCGGGCCTGAACGTCACCCTCAGCGCAGGCCTGCGGACGGCCGACGGAACGCTCATCATCGCAGGCTCCGAGTCTGGCCTCGCCACCGTCTGGACGCGCACCGAGAGCAGCTGGCAGCTCACTCGCCTCGAACACGAAGGCCTCCGACCTGCCGCGATTCTCGCGCTGGACGAGGCCACCGACGGCACCCTCGTTGCCATCTCCGAGCACGAAGTCTTCCGCCGCGTCGAGGGTGTCTGGAGCCACCACAGCAGCCAGCCGGCCTCCCTCCGTCAGACCTTCGCAGCAGGCGCAGCCTTCCTCCTCTTCGCTGAGGGAACAACGCTCACCTGCGACGCAACAGCCTGTCGCCCCGCAGCCCCCGCAATCGCCGCGGGCGCCGGCCGCCTGCAGTGGCACGAGGGAGGGGGCCGCTGGTCGCTCGACAGCGACGGAACGCTCCGGCGCCTCAACACCTCGACCGCAGAACCCACCTGGCAACAGACCGCGGGCGCCCTTCCGGCAGACTGCACCAAGGGGCTCGCCCAGCGCCTCACAGAGGGCGACCTCGACCTCCTGCGCTACGCAGACGGACGCATCGCCAGCGGCAGGCCCGACGGCTGCGAGGCGGCGGGAACCGCGCTCGCCTCCGCCAAGCTACTGAAACTCGCAGCGCTCCACCTCGTCGCCGATGCCGCCGGCATCCGTGCTATTGCCCGGCCTCAAAAAGCGCCCCGCCCGTGAACCCGCTCCTCCCCGACTCCTACCTCCGCTTCTCCACCCACCTCCGAGAGGTCACGGGCGCAGAGACGACCGCCTGGTTCGGAGATGTCGGCTTCTTCGTCCCCCGCTCCACAGACCTCCTCCAGTCCTGGATCATCCAGCTCGCGCGGCGACGCTGGACCGGCATGCACCCCGACCTTGTCCCCTTCGCAGCAGACGGCGCGGGAAACCTCTTCTGCTTCGTCCTCTCCGCTGCGACCCCGATGCGCGACAGCCAGGCCGTCGTTCTCTGGATGTACGAGACCTACCGCTGCGTCCCTGTCGCCTCCTCCTTCGACCTCTTCGTCGCCTGGATCGGCCTCACCTCCTTCGCCGCAGTACGACGGGGCAACATCGCCATCCTCGACGCCGCGGCCTACGACCTCCGCATCCTCCCCCTCCTCGACCGATTCGACCTCGCCACCGACTTCCACGTACTCCTGCCCGAGCCCTATCCGAGCAACACCGAGGTCAGCCGCGCCTTCCTGCGCATCGACCCCGAGGCTCCCGCCTCGCTCGTCCTCACAGCCTGCAGGCTCGGCCAATCATCGAACGAACTCCGTGGTCTCGCGGAGGCCGAACACGCCCTCGAAGTCTTCCCCCACTTCGGCGCGGCGGCGCTCGCAGCGGGCCGCATCCACGAGCTGCACCGAGACCGCGCAGAGGCCCACGCCGCCTACCGCCGCGCCCTCCGCTCCCCGCTCACCTACAGCGGCGACAGCATGATGCCCTTCCTCAGCGAGGTCCCCGAACTCGACCTCGAAGAGCTCACCACAAAGCTCGCCAACGACCCCGGATTCGACGACCCCTACGGCGAGTGGGCCTCGCTCGAACTCATCCTGGACAACGACCCCAACGAACCCGAACCATGGCTCCACGCTGCCGTCGATGCCGCCAACGACCAGCAGCTCGAGCAGGGTGTCACCTTCGCTGCCAACGCACTCCACCTCACGGCGCAAAAACCCGAGACCGCCATGGAGTCCATCTCCCTCCTCCTCGAACTCTACGAGGCGCTAGGATGGTCTTGGCAACACCGCCTCATGGAGCGAGAACTCGAGGTCCGCGCCGAGGCCGCTCCCCTCTCCAAGAAGTCCCGTCGCTGATAGACTGCCAACAGCCCCGTCCCCATTATCCTCCGCCTCCACCCGCAACTGAGAACGGCCCATGGATTCCATCACCCTCTCTCTCCGAGATGCCGAGCGCGACGCCGTCGCCTCCTTCAATGCCGGGCTCCAGGCGCACGCCGCGGGCGACCCAGAGGCTGCGCTCCACCTCTGGAATGAGGCCTGGGACCGCTCGCGCGCACTCCTCCCCGCAGCCCACAACCTGCTCGCACTCCACCTCGACGCAGGCAACTACGCGGCCGCAGAGGCCATCTACAAAGACCTCCTGCTCGAAGACCCCTTCGACGCCAACCTCCACGTCCGACAGGCTGCCCTCCGCAGGCGGCTCGGCCAGTTCGAGCGCGCCCGCGACGGCTACCTCCGCGCCATCGCACTCCACCCCTACTTCCGATACTGGCACGACGAACTCGCCGAAATCTACGCCCTCCTCGGCCAGCCTGAAGCAGCAGCTCGGCAGCGTGAGCGCGCCCTCGGGCTCGATGCCGACATGGTCGAGCTCGCCTATGACGACGCAATGGTCCACCTCCGCGCCGGCCGCCACACCATCGCCAGCGCCTGCGCCGAGGCCATCCTCGAAGACTTCCCTGCCCACACCGAGGCCCGCATCCTGCTCGTAGAGGCCCATGCCCGAGAAGGTGCCATCGATGAGGCCCGCGCAGCCATCAGCGAAGCGCTCATCGCGGCGACGCCCGAAACCGCTCTCCGGCTCCGCTTCGAACGCGCCAGGCTCCTCGCCACCGCAGATCCTGCCACCGCAACAGAGGACCTCATCGCCGTCCTAGCGGCAGAGCCCCGCTTCGGTCGCGCCATCGCCCTCGCAAAGAGCCTCGGGCTGCCGGCAGAGGCTCCCAACGCCGACAACGCGCCTCTCACAGCCTCCGCGGTCCTCTCGCCCGAGCGGCTCGAAACGCTCCCTGCCGGCACCTTCGGCGGCGACGCTCCCCGCCTGCTTACCCCAGACCCGCGTCTCCCCTGGCAGCTCCGACTCGACCACCTGCTCCGCCAGGCCCTCGCCGTCCCGAGCCCCGCCTTGCGGCCCGGCCGCGTCGCGCTCGTCGTCGAGCCCGCCGCCGCCTCCACCCCCATCGTCATCGAGCTCCTCGGCCTGCTGATGCACCCCGACTTCGCACTGGGCTTCGACCCCGAGCACCCCAGGCTCTGCTGGTTCGAAGCAGACGCCGGCGCGCCAGCCATCGCCAACGCCGGCTGGCTCGGAAGCCCCGCGCTCCCGCAGATTCAACCCCACGGCTGGGATGCCACCCTCTTCGGGATCCCACTCGAAGCGGCACTCGACGCCATCCACGAGGCGGGCGGTAGCGAGGGCTTCAACCTCATCCTCTTTGTCGGCTCGGGACGCCTCCCGGACGCCGCTACCGACGCCGCAAAGCGCCTCCGCCACCTCCCCCTCTACCAGATGGCCCACCTCGGCGGCGCCGCGGGAAATCAGCTCCAGCTCCGACTCAGCGGCCTTGCGCCCAACTGGGTCGACCTGCCCACAGGCTAGACCATGCGGGCCCTCCTCCAGCGGGTCAGCGAGGCCTCCGTCACGGTCGAAGGCGAGCGCATCGGGAGCATCGGCCACGGCCTGCTCGTGCTCCTGGCGATCGGCGAGGGCGACACCGACGACGACCTCGCCTTCATCACCGCCAAAATCCCCACCCTCCGCCTCTTCGAAGACGAGCTGGGCCGCATGGGGCGCTCCCTCGAAGAGACGGGCGGCGCCATCCTCCTCGTCAGCCAGTTCACCCTCTACGCCGACCTCTCCCGTGGACGCCGACCCAGCTTCGTCGGCGCCATGCAGCCCGCCCCAGCCAGCGCGCTCGTCGACCGCGCAGCCCGCTGCTGGCGTGACCGCGGACTCAGCGTCGAGACCGGCCGTTTCGGCGCCGACATGAAGGTCGCACTCATCAACGACGGCCCCGTCACGCTCTGGCTCGACAGCCGCAACCGCTAACCCTCACGCAGCAGGCCCCCATGAGCGAAAATCCCACCATCTTCGGCAAAATCCTCCGCGGCGAAATCCCCGCGCCACGTCTGTGGGACGACGAGCACTGCATCGCCATCCGCGACATCTCGCCCGCCGCGCCACACCACCTCCTCATCCTCCCCAAACGCTTCATCGCCACGCTCGACGAGCTCGAGGCGACCGACGCCACGCTCCTCGGCCACATGGTCTTCGTTGCCACGCAGCTCGCCAAGCAGCTCGGCTTCGCCGAGTCGGGTTACAGGCTCGTCATGAACTGCGGTTCGCTCGGCGGACAGTCGGTCTTCCACATCCACCTCCACCTCCTCGGCGGCCGCTCCATGCAGTGGCCACCGGGCTAGGCAGCCGGCGAGATGTGAAGAGGTTGGAGCGGGGCCGCCTGTCCCGGTATTGGCCCGCGGGCCCCGCCTCGCTGTGATGCGAGGTGGGTTGCTCCCCGAGGCCCATTAGGCTTCTCGCTACGAGGCGAGCCTGCACACCGGTCCTGCACGGGAGATCCCTAGAATGTAACATTCGGGCGGGGTACTCGGAATGCCGCACGAAGACTGCAGCACCCGCTCCAGCTCTCCATCTAGTGCTGACCACCGAACCGCACAACCGCGACCATGCGACACCCCATCGGCACATCACGACAGCCGTAACATTCTTCCCACTCCGCCCCATCGGTGGTAACCCTCGCGGCGCGGCCCTGCGCTGCACGAATGTCACCTCTGCCGGAGCCAACCCGATGACCCGTTTTTCTGCCGCACGCCGCCTCCTGCTCCTCTCCTCCATGAGCCTCGCGCTGGTCGCTGCCGCCGGTTGCAAGCCCAAGGCCGGAGCGGACGGCGAAGGCAGCGGCGCGCAGTCCGGTGAACTCGTCATCGGCGCCTACCTCTCCCTCACCGGCTCCAAGGCCGACTTCGGCATCAAGACGAACCAGGGCGCTCAGCTCGCCATCGACGAAGCCAACGCTGCAGGTGGCGTCGGTGGCCGTCCCGTCAAACTCGTCGTCCTCGACGACCAGGGCACCGCAGACGAGGCTGGCAACGCCGTCTCCCGCCTCATCGACGTCGAGAAGGCCTCCGCCATCATGGGCGAGGTCTCCTCCAGCCTCTCGCTCGTAGGCGGCCGCATCGCGCAGCGCCGCGGCATCCCCATGGTCTCCCCCTCCTCGACCAACACCCAGGTCACGGAGATTGGCAACTTCGTCTTCCGCACCTGCTTCATCGACCCCTTCCAGGGCGAGGTCATGGCCACCTTCGCCAAGGAAAAGCAGGGCTTCACCCGCATCGCCGTCATCAAGGATGTCCGCAACGACTACTCGATCGGCCTCGCCAAGTCCTTCATCGAGACCTTCACCAAGAACGGCGGAACCATCGTCGCCGAAGAGAGCTACAACGAAGGCGATACCGACTTCTCGGCGCAGCTCACCAAGATCAAGGCGCTCGACGCCCAGGCCCTCTTCGTCCCCGGCTACTACACCGAGGTCGGAAACCTCGCGAAGAACTCCCGCCGCCTCGGCCTCAACATCCCGCTCCTCGGCGGCGACGGTTGGGAGAGCCCCAAGCTCCGCGAAATCGGCGGCAACGACATCGTCGGCAGCTTCTACTCCAACCACTTCGCGCCCGACAACGCCAACGAGAAGTCCAGCGCCTTCATCGCCACCTACACCAAGCGGTGGAACGAGCCGCCCACCGCGCTCGCCACCCTCGGCTATGACGCCACCGCCCTCATCATCGACGCCATGCGCCGCGCCAAGGGTGAGCCCACGCCCGCCGCCATCCGCGACGCCCTCGAGGCCACCAAGGCCTTCCCCGCCATCACCGGCGCCGTCACCTTCGACGCAAACCGCAACCCTGTGAAGCCGGCCGTTGTCCTCCAGGTCACCGAGAACGGCGACAAGTTCGTCGCCGAGATTCAGCCTGCCGGTGCCGCTCCGGCTGCGCCCGCGGCTCCTGCTGCACCCGCCGCCCCTGCTGCGCCCGCTGCACCAGGCTCTGGTGCTGCCGCTGCGCCCGCAGGCTCCGGTTCAGGCGCGGCCAAGTAGGCGGCCGGCCACGAGGGTCCCTCCGTGAGCACCTTTCTGCAGCAGCTCGTCAACGGGCTCTCCGTCGGCTCCATCTATGCCCTCATCGCGCTGGGCTACACGATGGTCTACGGGACCCTTGGCCTGATCAACTTCGCCCACGGCGAGGTCTTCATGATCGGCTGCTACATCGGGCTCTACGCTGCCTTCTGGCTCGGGTATGACGCCCTCGCCGCAGCCTCCTTCTCACCCATGAGCGCAACCCTCGTCCTGCTCCTCGCCATGGGCGGAGCCGCCATCGTTGGCATGCTCATTGAGCGACTCGCCTACCGCCCCCTCCGCGGCGCCTCCCGACTCGCCCCGCTCATCACCGCCATCGGCGTCTCGCTCCTGCTCCAGAACATCGCCGTGCTCGCCTTCTCTGCCAACCCGCGCAGCTTTCCGAGCATCATCGAGGAGCACCGCCTTGAATTCGCCGGCGTCACCATCACCAATATCAAAATCTTCATCTTCGCCATCTCCATCCTCCTCATGCTCGCGCTCGAGTTCTTCGTGAAGAAGACCTGGACGGGCCGCGCCATGCGGGCCATCTCCTTCAACCTCCCCGCCGCCAAGCTCATGGGCGTCCCGGCCGACCGGACCATCTCCCTCACCTTCGCCATCGGCAGTGCCCTGGCCGCAGCCGGCGGCATCCTGTTTGGCCTCGATCAGACCAAGCTCGAACCCCTCATGGGCAACATGATCGGCCTCAAGGCCTTCATCGCCGCCGTGCTTGGAGGCATCGGCAACATCCGAGGGGCAGCCATCGGAGGCCTCCTCATCGGCGTCGCTGAGCTCATGACCGCCGGCTACGTCTCCTCCGACTACCGCGACGCCATTACCTTCGTCATCCTCATCGTCATCCTGCTCTTCCGTCCCCAAGGCCTTCTTGGCGTCGTTCGACAGGAGAAGGTCTGACCATGGTCTGGACCTACCGAACCGCCGTCTCGATGGCGCTGATCGCAGTGCTCTTCGGCATCAACTGGGCGCTCGACCAGTATGTCATCGACTACATCGTCCGCATCATCATGCAGTGCGGCATCAACGCCATCCTCGCCGTCGGGCTCAACCTCATCAACGGCACCACCGGCCAGTTCTCGCTCGGCCACGCCGGCTTCATGGCGGTCGGCGCCTACGCAACCGCCTTCGCCGTCATCCACCTCGAGTCCTGGCTCGGCTTCAACGCCAGCAACACCCCCGCCCCTTGGATGCAGGGGCTCCTCCTCAGTTCAGGCCTCCTCGTCGGCGCCCTCTTCGCTGGCCTCGCAGGCCTCCTCGTCGGAGCACCAAGCCTGCGACTCCGCGGAGACTACCTCGCCATCGTCACCCTCGGATTCGCAGAGATCATCCGCCTCCTCTTCACCAATGCCGAAGCCCTCGGCGGCGCGACCGGTTACTCCGGCGGACGCCCGCTGGGACTGCCAAACTACACCAACTTCTTCTGGGTCTTCCTCTGGGCCATCCTCCTCATCACCCTCATCAGTAACTTCACCTTCTCCTCCTATGGTCGCGCACTCCGCGCCATCCGCGAAGATGAGATTGCCACCGAGGCGCTGGGCATGAACACCACCCGCCTCAAGGTCCTCGCCTCTGTCATCAGCGCCGCGGCCGTGGGCGTTGCAGGTGGACTGTACGCCCATCTGAACAACGTGATTCGACCCGACGACTTCAAGATGGACCGCTCCGTCGCCATGATCGTCATGATCCTCGTCGGCGGCCTCGGAAGCGTCTCCGGCGCCATCATCGGAGCCATCTTCGTTGCCGTCACCCTCGAGGCCATGCGCGACATCCAGCAGTACCGGCTCCTCGCCTACTCGCTCCTCCTCATTGGCCTCATGATTGCCCGCCCCCAGGGACTCCTCGGCAGCCGTGAACTCACGCTCCCCGCCTTCCTCAAGCGCAAGCGCGGAGGTGCCGCATGACGACGCCTGCCCTCAAGCTCGACAACGTCGCCAAAATCTTCGGTGGCCTCCGCGCCATCGACGGCGTCTCCTTCGAGGTCGCGCCCCGCCAGATCTTCGGACTCATCGGCCCCAACGGCGCCGGCAAGACCACCGCCTTCAACTGCATCTCCGGCGTCTACACACCTGAGCAAGGGACCATCTCCTTCTTCGGAAAGTCGATCGCAGGGCGCCCGCCCTCCGAGATCGCCGCGCTCGGCATTGCCCGCACCTTCCAGAACATCCGACTCTTCGGCGACATGACCGTGCTCGAGAATGTCATGGTCGCAGGCCACGCGACCATCGGCTTCGGCCCCTTCGCCGCCATGTTCCGGCTTCGAAAGCAGGCCGAGGAGCAGGAGCGGCTCGCCACCCGCGCACATGAACTCCTCCGCATCTTCGAGCTCGACGGACTCGCAGGCGAGTTCTCCAAGTCGCTCCCCTACGGCTCGCAGCGCAAACTCGAGATCGCCCGCGCCCTCATGCTCAACCCCAAGGTGCTGCTCCTCGACGAGCCCGCCGCCGGCATGAACTCGCGAGAAGCCGACTCCCTCAAGAACCAGATCCGTTGGCTCCGCGACACCTTCGACCTCACCATCGTGCTCGTCGAGCACAACATGCAGGTCGTCATGAATGTCTGCGAGCAGGTCCACTGCGTCGACCACGGCCAAACCATCGCCAGCGGCGAGCCGCTCCATGTCCAGAACCACCCCGCCGTCCGTACCGCCTACCTCGGCGCAGACGTCGACGAATCCACGCTGAGGCAGTCATGACAGACGCCCTCCGCGTCACAGACCTCAAGGTCAACTACGGCGGCATCCAGGCCGTCAAGGGCATCTCCCTCAACGTCGGACAGGGCGAGATTGTCGCCCTCATCGGCGCCAACGGCGCAGGCAAGACCTCCACGCTCAAGGCCATCGTCAGGCTCATCGCCAGCCAGGGCCAGATCGACTTCTTCGGTGCACCCACGGGCAGCCGCGTCACCCACCAGATCGCTGCCCTCGGCGTCTCGCTCGTCCCCGAAGGACGCGCCATCTTCGGCAACATGTCGGTGCGCGAAAACCTCGAGATGGGCGCCTTCCTCCACCGCGACGCCGCAGAGCGAAAGCACCACATGGAGCGGGTCTTCGCCCTCTTCCCCCGCCTCTCAGAGCGCCTCAAGCAGGATGGGAGCACCCTCTCCGGCGGAGAGCAGCAGATGCTCGCCATCGGGCGCGCGATGATGTCGCAGCCCAAGCTCCTCCTCCTCGATGAGCCCAGCCTCGGACTCGCCCCCAAGCTCGTCGGCGAGATCTTTGCCGCCATTCGCGCCATCGCGGCCGACGGACTCAGCATCCTCCTTGTCGAACAGAACACCCGGCTCGCGCTCAAGACTGCGGGGCGCGCCTACGTCCTCGTTACCGGCGAAGTGGCCCTCTCCGGCAACGCCGAGGACCTTCGCGACGACCCGCGCATCCAGAGCGCCTACCTCGGCGGCGACCCCGCGCGCTCGAATGGCTGAGCAGGGCGACGCTCCGCAGCCAGCACGCACGCCCAGCACCTCGCCCATCATGGCTGTCGATGTGGGCACCGTCCGCATCGGACTCGCAAAGAGCGACCCCTCCGGCCGCATCGCGCTCCCCATCGCCACCATCGCCGCAAAGCCGCGCGAGCAGGCGCTCCAGACCATCCTCACCTATGCGCGGGAGCTCCGCCCCTCGCAGGTTATCGTCGGCCTACCGCTGACGCTCGATGGCGACGAGGCCACAGCCTCCATGCGCTCACGCCGCTTCGCTGCACAGCTCCAGAAGCTCATCCCCTGCCGCGTCGCCATGATCGATGAGCGACTTACCACCGTCGTCGCAGAGGCCGCCCTCCGCGATGCCGACGTCTCCCGCGCCAAGCGCAAGCAGGTCATCGACCAGGCCGCCGCCACCATCCTCCTGCAGACCTTCCTCGACCACCGGGCGGGAAGATGAGCGCCCGCGCCTCCCGACCCCGCAGCGGCTGCTTCGGACGGCTCCTGCTGCTCCTCCTCTTCGCCCTGCTCATCGCCGGCGCGGCCCTCTTCCTCCGCTACCAGAGCTTCCAAGAGGCAGCCGCCACACCGGATGGCGACCCCATCACCTTCACCGTCGATGCAGGCGCCACACCCGCCTCCGTCATCAGCAAACTCAATGCCGAGGGGCGGCTCCGACGCAGCGCCTTCTGGCCCCTCCTCATCCGAGAGCACCAGACCGCACGCTGCATCAAGCGGGGCGAGCATACCCTCGCCTCCAACGCCTCCGCGCTCGACTTCGTCCGCCTGCTCTGCACCTCAGGTGCCAGCAAGGGCGACACCTTCACCGTCCCCGAAGGCTGGACCCGCTTCCACCTCGCCCGCGCCATGGCGGCAGCCGGGATGGGCGGCACGGGCGACCTCACACGAGCAACAGGCAGCGACGGCGACGCAACCCTCCGCACCTTCGACGGCGCGCTCCGCGACTCCGCCGAAGGCCTGCTCTTCCCAGACACCTACGCCATCAGCTCCGATCAGCCGCGCAAGACGCTCATCACACGCATGCGTCAGCGGTTCGACGACGTCTGGGCCGAAGAGGCCACGCCCGACCGGCTCGCCGACCTCAAGGAGCGTTATGGCGTGACCCCCTACGAGATCCTCATCCTCGCCAGCCTCGTCGAGCGCGAGGCCATCGTCGCAGACGAGCGGCCACGCATCGCCCAGGTCTTCTACAACCGCATCAAGACCCGCATGCGGATACAGTCCGACCCCACCTGCGCCTACGGCCCCGCAACCTTCGACAAACAGCCCACCGCAGCCATGTGCCGCGACAAGGCAAGCCGCTTCTCCACCTACCTGCTCCCCGGCCTCCCCCCGACCCCCATCGCGGCCATCGGACGAAGCAGCCTCCGCGCCGCCCTCAACCCCTCCGGCGAGTCCGACATCTTCTACTTTGTCGCCATCGCAGACGGCTCGAACCGCCACCGCTTCGCAGCCACCCTCGACGAACACAACCGCAACGTCCGCGACTACATCAACAGGAGCAGACAGCCATGAGCAGACGCCTCCCCACCTCGGCACTCCGCCTCCTCCTCGGCACCATCGTGCTCTGCCTGCAGGCCTGCGCGGGTGCACAGTCGCCCGCCGAGACCTTCCAGCGCGACCTCGACGCCTACCACGCCCACCTCCGCTGGGGCCGCTTCGACGAGGCCGCCAACTACCTCGCCGAGGACGAGCGCGAGGAGTTCTTCGGCGTGCTTGAGCAGCGGGGCGAGGGCTACCAGATCACCGACTTCGAGGTGAAGTCGGTCACCATCACCGAACCCAACAAAGAGGCCCAGGTCGTCGTCTGGATCCAGTCCTACAGGCTGCCCAGCACCACCATGCGCGCCGAGACCACCATCGAGACCTGGACCTGGGACGAACAGTTCCGGAGCTGGCAGATCACCGACCTCGAGAAGCGCTGATCGCTACCAGATCCCCTCTTTCTCGGTCGCCTGCAGCAGCTCCGCCTGGTGCGCCGCATTCATGGCGTCGATGAGCTCCTGAACCTCGCCCATCATCACCCGGTCCAGCTTGTAGAGCGTGAGCCCGATGCGGTGGTCGGTGAGCCGGTTCTGCGGAAAGTTGTAGGTCCGGATCCGCTCCGACCGGTCGCCTGTGCCCACCTGGCTCTTGCGTGCATCGGCACGCTCCGCAGCCGCCTTCTGACGCTCCGCATCGAGGATGCGGCTCTTGAGGATCTTCATCGCCCGGTCGCGGTTCTTGAGCTGCGAACGCTCATCCTGACAGGCCACCACCGTCCCGGTCGGAAGGTGGGTGATACGCACCGCCGAGTCGGTCCGATTGACGTGCTGACCGCCAGCGCCCGAGGCGCGGTAGGTGTCGATCTTGAGGTCGTTCGCATCGATGTGCACCTCCACATCTTCGGCCTCGGGCAGGATCGCCACCGTAGCCGTCGAGGTGTGGATGCGACCCTGTGCCTCTGTGGCTGGGACGCGCTGCACCCGGTGCACGCCGCTCTCCCACTTGAGCCCCGAGTAGACCGCGTCGCCCGTGATGGTCGCGGTCACCTCTTTGAAGCCCCCCATGGTGCCCTCGCTGACCGAGGCGATCTCAAACTTCCAGCCGCGCAGCGCCGCATACCGCTGGTACATCTCGAGCAGGTTTCCCGAGAAGATGGACGACTCGTCGCCGCCCGCGCCGGCCCGGATCTCGATGATAACATCCTTGGCATCCAGCGGGTCCGACGGAAGCATCGCCAACTTCAGCGCATGCTCTGCTTCGGGAATCGCAGCCTCCGCCTCTTCGAGGTCCATCTTCGCCAGCTCGCGCAGCTCCGCATCGCCTTCGCGCAGCAGCTCACGGCTCTCCTCGCGGCGGCGGTTCAGCGCCACCCAGCGGCGGTAGCCCTCCACCACAGGACGCATCGAGGCCAGCTCTCGGTTGAGCTTCGTGAAGGCTGCATGGTCGCCTGCAACCGCAGGGTCACCCATCCGCTCTTCGAGCTCAACATACCGCCCTTCAACGCTCGCAAGCCTTCCAAACATCGCTCATCCTCCAAACCTACGCGAAAGGCTGCTACGCCAGTCCCGCCGACCGCGCCAGCTGCCCCTCTCGAGGGGTCCCTTCCGTACCAACGGAAGGGGCGACCGCGCAAGTTCGCAGCCAACCTTCGGGGTTCCAAAACGCACGAACGCCGCAGGATTTCCCCGCGGCGGTCAGCTTCCAAAGACCCAACAGTGCAGGCCCTGGTTTACCGGCTCGAACGTCATCACCCGCATCTGGCTGGCTGCTCTCAGGCGGCCCGCCGCACAGGCGACAGAATCAACCGCGGTTGTAACGACGGTTGAAGCGCTCCACACGACCAGCCGTGTCGAGCATACGCGTCTGACCGGTCCAGAAGGGGTGCGTGTAGGAGCTGATGGCCGTCTCGATGACGTAGTGCGTGACGCCTTCGATCTCGCGCGTCTTGCCCGACTTCACAGTCGATTTCGAGATGACTTCGTGCTCGCCGTCCACAAAGACAACGGGATAGTAGTTCGGATGAATCTTGTCTTTCATGATCGTCCTCGGAGGGTACGAGGGAACCGGTTGCCCGGTTCGGAAGGGGGCGGCGATCTAGGCCATTTGACCGGCCCCGTCAAGGTGACGGGGCAGCCTGCTTCGTCTCATCCGATCTCACCGGCCAGCAGACCGCCAAACACCGACGCGCTGCCTCGCGCCACCGCCTCGGCCAGACCTCGATAGAGCAGGCGACGCGACGCCGGCAGATGACCCGCATAGACCGCGTGATACTCCGCAACGGGCTCGCCGCCGCGGCGCCGCTTAAAGTCGTCCGCACCCGAACTGTAGTTCAGCAGCAGCTTCTCGCGCTTCACCTCGTCCAGCAGCCCCGAGACCAGGCGCCGGTAGAGCGCATCCTCGGCAGGCGCCCCCACCTCGTATCCGACGAAGGGCACGGTCCAGAGCCCGCCGAAGGAAAAGATCCCGATCGCCGCGACCAGCGCGCCCGAACCATCCCGCAGCCCGCGGAACGAGAGCATCCCCTCCTCCACCGCCTGCGACAGAAAGGGGGCCAGATAGCGGGTGTTCAGCCGCGAGTGCTTGTCCACATAGACCTGCCGATAGAGCCGCGCCAACGCCTCTCCATCGCCCGCCGAAAAGCCTGCGCCACCTACCGATTCAAACCGGCCGTCGCTCAGCATCCGCCGATCCCGCTTCGTCGTGTTGCGCGACGCAAACCCGCCCGCAACGCCGTCGAAGTAGTAGACCACCCGGCTCGGCAGCAGCAGGTAGCCCTCCGCCTCCAGCGCCGCGATCGCCGCGCCGTGGGTTCGACGATCGAGCGACCGCACCAGCAGCGCATGCTCAGGATAGGCCGCGCTCAACGCCGCTGTGGCGCCCCTCACATGCTCTGCAAGATCGGGCCGGTGGTGGTTGGTGGACAGCAGAAAGTCGCTCCACTGCACCACCCGATCGACCGAGGCCAGCCGGGCCAGCGCCGCCGCCCCTTGCAGCGCGATCCGCGCCACCTGCCGCTCCCGCTCGCTCGCCAAGAAGTGCAGCTCCTCCTGCGGATAGAGCAGATACTGCGTCCGCAGCGACGAGGCGAAGGAGGCATCGCTCTCCGGCGACAGCGCCGTGAAGGGGATGACCACCTCACCCTGCCAAAGCACGCCCGAACGCCCGCCGAGGTTCTCCGCTACCGAGCCTGCTCCCTGCTCCAGCACACGACGCCAGTAGGCAGCCGCGCCGCCACCCAGTCGCTCCGCCGCTGCTACCGCAGACGAGCCGCGCAATACCTCCATCGGAACCCCTGAGGTTCGGGTCACTTGCTCAACCTACCTACATGGAAGCTCGCGTAGGTACCAACCCGATCCAGCGTGTGCAGCCGCTGCGCGAGCGCGTCGTCCCAGACCACCGAGCTCCCCAACGACTTCGGCAGGTGGCCCCGTCCACGGTTGGCGCTCCGCAGCAGCACCGAACCACCTGACCGGCCCGACCGGAGGATCTCCGACCACTCCGTCGCATGCGCCTCCTGCGCATGGGCCGCCATCCAGTCCTGATGGTCCAGCATCACAAAGTGGGAGACCGACGCATCCGGCTGCTCCTCAAGCACCGAGGTCACCGTACCAGTGCGGATGCTCAGGCGGTCGGTCAGCGTCCGAAGCCGCTCCGCCTGCTCCGGCTTGAGGTACTCGGGGCAGCAGCCCATGCTGTACTGGCCGCGGATGTACCCCCGCCAGAAGTAGTTGTCGGCGATGGGCCTGAAGGCCAGCACCTCCCGCACCGACTCGCGGATGAAGCCCATGAAGCCACCTGCATGCGAGGCCTCCACCAGGCTCCGCTGCGACTCGGGGACACCCAGCAGCGAGCTGAAGAGATCGCTCCGGCTCGCACGCCCCACGAGCCCCGTCCAGAGCCGCTCCTCGATCGGAAGATAGATGCGCTGCTGCTCCGCCAGCGTCGTCGCCTCCAGCAGCGTGTCGAGCGCGGGACCAACACCGGGAAGGCTCCGGAAGTGGCGCATCACAGCCCAGGCCAACGCACCGCAGGTACCGCGGTAGTAGAAGGTCTTGCGCGCTCCACGGCTCTGAAACATCTCGATCCGGTTGTCCCAGAACCGCTGCTCGCTCTCCGACAGCTCGGGGCGCATCGCCGTCCGGTAGACCCGCTCCGCCTGCGGGTGCCAGCCGTCGCCGAAGAAGCGAAAGAGATCCTCGAAGGCCAGTGTCCGCAGCGCGCTCACCTTCAGCGCGAGCAGCGCATTCTGGCGCGGATTCATGTCGACCGCCAGCACCTCCGCCGGCGCATCCAGCAGGTAGTCGAGCGCGTTACAGCCCGCCGAGGTGATGACCACGACCCGCGAATCGGCGCTCAGCGCCATCGCCTCTCGGTCGGTCCGCGGGTCTTCCCAGCACATGTTGTAGATGAGGTTGTTGCCGTGAACCCGCGCAAAGAGGGCATCAGACAGCCCGCTCTTCACCGTACGGGCCAATCCGCCGATCCCATCGACTCCGCCAACACCCAGCGATTCCAACATGCGAAAACTCCAACCCTGAAGAGGCCCCCACAACCCACGAGCGGAGGCTCGGCGGAGGTCGCGCAGTCTTGGTCGCGCAGATTGACAGCGCTGCGACCATCTCGGGGAGGTTCAACGGCGACTGCGTGACCATTTCTTGAACTGCCGCTCCCCTTCACGCCGCCGTGACCGCTTCTCCGCAAAAGCAACGCGAAGATGCCTCCACCGCTTCACAGCATCGTCGCATTGGCAGGCGATACACCCCCCGTCCAAGCCATCCATTTCGAGGCCACCATGAGTTCCGGCATCCAGTCCAACTTTGTTGCTGCCGTCACCCGCTTCGACACCGCAATCGTCACCTTCGTGGGTGCGCGTCGGAAACGGCCCGTGGCCCGCCTCATGCTCGCCCTCACCCATGCCGGCGACACCGAGTCCTGGTTCCTCCAGGGACTGCTGCTCTCGCTCATTCACCCCATGCCCGGCACCGTCTTCGCCCACATCGCCGTCGCTGCCCTCGCCGCGTCCGGCGTGGCGCAACTCCTCAAGCGGAGCTGGAAGCGCCCCCGGCCCAGCGCAGCCGTCCCGGGCTTCTTGCCGGCCTGCCAAGTCCCCGACTGCTTCAGCTTCCCCTCGGGCCACTCCTGTGTCGCCTTCGCCGTCGCCTCTGCGCTCCAGGGCTTCGGCGCGCTTGGCACCTTCGAGCTCGCCCTGGCCTGCGGGGTCGGCTCTTCGCGCGTCTATCTTGGCGCACACTACCCGCTCGATGTGGTAGTCGGGGCCTCCGTCGGCTGGATGGTAGGCGCTGCCACACGCGTGCTGCTCGCGCCCTAGCGCATCTCTCACAACGGAAGCGAGGAGTACCGCCATGGTCGTCCGAAACGCGAACCTTCCCACCCGTCGCGACTTCCTCCGCATCACCGGCGTAGCCGGCGCCTCGGTCCTCTTCGGCGCGGCCTGCTCCGACGGCAGCAACGGCTCCGAAACCGCTGTCGATGACACCTCCGCAGACACCGGCGGTGAAGGCTCCGACGCGACCGCAGACACCACGGCAGACACCTCCGCAGACACCACGGCAGACACGACCGCGGATACCATCGCTGACACGACCGCAGACACCACACCGGCCGAGTATGTGGAGCCCGAGGCTGGCTGGCCCGCCTGCGATCTCGCCGCCACCACCCAGACTGTTACCTTCGTCCATGTGAACGACGCCCACGGCAGCTTTGCTCCGCTGAAGGATGGAAAGAGCCCCGCAGCGCGCG
>JBIIFW010000153.1:0-6083 GCA_044236985.1 Bradymonadia bacterium
CTCGAGGTCTGCGGCGAGGCCCCCTTCTACACCCTCGGGCCCCTGACCACCGACATCGCGCCCGGCTACGACCACATCACCTCGGGCATCGGCGCCGCGATGATCGGTTGGTTCGGCACCGCCATGCTCTGCTACGTGACCCCCAAGGAGCACCTCGGACTGCCCAACCGCGAAGATGTGAAGACCGGCGTCATCACCTACAAGATCGCCGCACACGCCGCCGACCTCGCCAAGGGCCATCCCGGCGCACGCCACCGCGACGACGCCCTCTCCAAGGCCCGCTTCGAGTTCCGCTGGCAGGACCAGTTCAACCTGTCGCTCGACCCCGACACCGCACGCGCCTTCCACGACGAGACCCTGCCGGCCGAAGGCGCCAAGACCGCCCACTTCTGCTCCATGTGCGGCCCCAAGTTCTGCTCCATGGAGATCACCCAGCAGGTCCGCGACCTGGCCGCCGCCAACGAGGCCGAGGCCGAGGTCAACGCTGCCATGCAGGCAAAGTCGGCCGAGTTCCGCGCCCAGGGCTCCCAGCTCTACGCCGAACCGGGCGACGCCGAGTAGCCCGCGAAGATCGAAGCCGGCCCACAGCCCCTGTGGAAAACCGGTGGAGATCTCTGGGGAGCCGGCAGGGGAAACCGCAGGGTAACTTTTGGCGCCCCGGAAACTCCCCTCCTCCCCCACCAACTCTCCCTGTGGACTTGCAGCAGTTCTCCACCCGCCCCGAGCCGCCTCATCGCTTTGCACAAAGCGGCCTTGTGACCATCCTTCCACAGGCTCAGCCGCCCTCTATGACGGGGACGGGGAACTGATCTCTTCAAATTGTTTTTTGCCTTCAAAACAGCAAGCGCGCGAGCGACCTCCAGACTGGCGCGTTGCGCTCGACATTTCCGACCCGCTTGGACTACCTAACAGCCCGTAACCTTCACCCTGAGTGACCCATGGAATTCGTCCTCGACACACCCGCGCTGCTTCGTGAACTCTTCAAGGTGAAGGCTGTTGCGAGCGGCAAGAGCACGCTGCCCATCCTCCAGCACACCCTCATCGAGGCGCTCGAGGACGGCACCGTCACCTTCGCCGCCACCGATAATGAGCTCACGCTTATCTCGTCGGCCACCGCCAACGTTGTCACGCCGGGCCGCATTGCCGTCCGCGCCAGCGACTTCTTCGACATGGTCAAGAGCGCTTCGGCGCCCACCGTCCGCATCTCCAAGTCGAGCGATGGCGGTTGGGTCAACCTCGACGCCGGCGCCATCAAGGCCCGCTTCGCCAGCGCCGACCCGCTCGAGTATCCCGCGCTCGTCCGCATGCCCGAGAAGCCGAGCATCGTCATCCCGACCGCCCAGTTCACCCGGGTCATGGACCGCGCCATCATCAGCGTCTCGACCGATGACGGCCGCCCCAACCTCACGGGCGCCCTCACCAAGCTCAGCGGCGACGGCACCTTCACCATGGTCGCCACCGACGGCCACCGCCTCAGCCACGTCTCCACCAAGATCGCCAACTTTGAAGGCGACCCTGGCGCGCTCGCGACCGGCGTCATCATCCCCAAGCGTGGCCTCGCCGAGCTCCGCCGCACCATCGACTCCACCGAGCCCGAGCTCGGCATCGAGGTCTCCGGCTCGAACGTCATCTTCGGCTATGGCGCGACGCAGCTCAGCATCCGCCTCATCGACGCCTCCTTCCCCGACTTCAACCGGGTCATTCCCGCCGAGAAGCCGGAGCGCCGCGCCGAGGTCAGCCGCACCGAGCTTCTCCAGTATGCCCGCATCGCCAACATGAAGGTGGGCAGCGGCAACGAGAAGAAGATGGTCCGCCTCGAGCTCGACCCCCAGAACAACGCGCTCATCATCTCGAGCAACACCAAAGACTGCGAGTTCTCGGCCACCGTCGATGCCGTCTACTCGGGCAAGTCGGTCAAGGCCGGCTACAACCCCTCCTACTTCACCGAGCTGCTCCCCGTCCTCCCCGGCGACAAGCTCTTCGTCGAGATGATCGACGCCCTCTCGCCCACCATCATCCGCGAGACCGAAGGCGAAGATGGCGACGATTCGCTCTTCATCGTCATGCCGATGCGCCTCTGATCGCAGGTGTTCGTCCAGCGCGTCGCCATACGCGCCTTCCGGAACCTTGAGCAGGTAGAGTTCGAACCCTCGCAGGGCTTCAACCTCATCGAGGGCGAGAACGGCCAGGGCAAAACCAGCCTGCTCGAAGCTGTGGGCATGCTCGCCAGCCTCAAGTCCTTTCGCGGCGCCAAAAATGCCGAGATGATCCAGGATGGCCACGAGCAGGCACGGCTCTCCTGCCTCCTGCTCCGCGACGGCATGGAGCGCGACCTCAAGATTGAGGTCAACCCCCGCTCCCGCCGTATCCTGCTCCACAACAAGCCGGTGCGGCAGCTCTCGGAGCTCTACGGCCTGCTCAACCTCGTTACCTTTGTGCCCGAAGATGTGGGCATCGTGCGGGGCACGCCGGGCGAACGCCGGCTCTTCTTCGACCGCATGATCTTCGCCTCGCAGCACGCCTACGCCGACGAGATGGCCGACTTCGAAGAGGCCCTCCGGCAGCGCAACGCCATCCTCCGCCAGGAGCAGCCGAGCCGGTCGCTGGCGCGTGCCTTCGAGTCAGAACTGGTCCGGCACGGCGCCACCGTGATGCTCCGCCGCATCGCCTATGCCGACCGCCTCGCGCCGCGGCTGCTGGCCACCTTTGGCGAGATCTTCGACCGCGAACTGCCGCTCACCGCAGCCTGGGAGGGCGAGCTCCTCGAGCCCGATGAGCGCCCCACCCGTGAGACCCTCGAGGCCCGCTTCGCAGCCCGACTCGACGGCTGCTGGAGCCACGACATGGCCCGCGGCCACACCACCGTCGGTCCCCACCGCGACGACCTCCGCATCTCGCTCGCCGGCCGCGACGCCCGCACCTACGCCTCGCAGGGCCAGCAGCGGGCCGCCGTCCTCGCCTTCAAAATCTCCGAAATCCGCCTCCTCGAAGAGCAGCTCGGCTTTGCGCCGATCCTCGCCCTCGACGATGTCTCCAGCGAGCTCGACCCGCAGCGCAACGCCCGCCTCTTCGCCTTCCTGAGCCACTTCGAAGGCCAGGTCTTCATCACCACCACAGACCGCTCCTTCATTCGCATCGACACCCCCTTTCGGCTCTGGCGCATGACCCGCGGCCAGCTCACCAACGAGTCTGCATGAAGCCCCCAGCACCGGCCGCAGCGACCGACCCCGTCCAACTCCTCATGCCGCCCGAGCTCGCCGCCTGGGCCGCCCAACCCGGCGTCACGGTCCACCGCTACCGCCTCTACTGGAAGAGCCTCTCGCCCTTCCTCTTCGGCGCCGGCCTGCTGCTCTTCACCGCCTTCTGGTGGGCGCTCCACCATGGCGTCGCCGGCCTCTTCAACATCGGCCTCATCGGCCTGCTGCTCGCCTTCTGCGGCTGGGCGCTCTGGGTCGCCATCCACTGGGCCACCTTCCCCAACAAGGTCTTCGTGGCTCGTACCGCCACCGACCTCGTCCTCGTCGATGGCGCCCGCGCCTGGCGCATCCCGCTCAGCGAGCTCCGCAACGAGCACATCAGCCGCGATCAGCTCAAGCGGGCCGACCGCAAGGCCACCCTGCCCCTCCACATCGGCTCCCACCGCTTCTCCATCCTGCTGCTCGGCCACTTCGTGAAGCTCGAGAACCACCTGCAACTGGTCGCCGCCCTCCTCGAAGCCATCATGCTCCGAAAACAGAGCGACGGTTAGGTCGCCTCGGGGTTCTGCTCCTGGATGCGCCAGAGCTCCGCGTAGAGCCCATCCTTCGCCAGCAGCTCGGCATGGCTGCCCCGCTCGGCGATGCGCCCTTCGCGCAGTACGAGGATCTCGTCTGCATGCGCCACGGTCGAGAGCCGGTGGGCGATGACCAGCGTGGTGCGACCGTTCGAGGCCGATCGGAGCGTCTCCAGAAGCTGCTTCTCGGTGTTGAGATCGAGCGACGAGGTCGCCTCGTCGAAGACCAGGATCGGCGGGTTCTTGAGCAGCGCCCGGGCAATCGCCACCCGCTGCTTCTCGCCGCCCGAGAGCTTGAGCCCCCGCTCGCCCACCATCGTCTCCAGGCCCAGCGGAAGCGAGGCCACAAAGGCGTCGAGCTGGGCCGCCGTTACCGCGTCGAGCAGCTCCTGCTCCGAGGCCTCGAGCCGGCCGTAGGCGATGTTGGCGCGCAGGGTGTCGTGGAAGAGCACGGTGTCTTGCGGCACGATGCCGATGGCGCCCCGCAGCGACCGCTGCGTCACACTCCGCGTCTCCTGACCATCGATGCTGATGCTCCCCTGCTGCGTCTCGTAGGAGCGGAAGAGCAGACGGGCGATGGTGGACTTGCCTGCGCCGCTCGGACCCACCACCGCAACGCGGTGGCCGGCCGGGATGGAGAAGCTCACGCCGTGCAGAATCGGCCGGTTGCTGTCGTAGGCAAAGTCGACGCCCTCAAAGCGGACCGCGCCACCCTTGAGCGCCAGCTCGGTAGCGGCCGGCACATCGAGGATCTCGGGCGTGCGGCCCAGCAGCTTGAAGAGCCGCTCGAGGTCGACCGTGGCGCTCTTGAGCATGGAGTAGATGGTGCCGAGGAAGCCGAGCGGCACAAAGAGCTGGATGAGGAAGGCGTTGAGCGCGACGAGGTCGCCGACCGTCATCGTCTTTGCGCCAACGCCCTTGGCGGCCAGCAGCATGAGCACGGTGACGCCCGTGGTGATGATGAGCCCTTGGCCGGCGTTGAGCACAGCGAGCGACTGCTCCGACTTGACGGAGGCTGCCTCCCAGCCCCGCATCGCCTTCTCGTAGCGGCCAATCTCGTGCGGCTCATTGGTGAAGTACTTCACCGTCTCGTAGTTCATGAGGCCATCGACGGCCCGCTGCTGCGACTCCGAGTCGGCCGTGTTCATCACCGCCCGGATGGGGATACGCCACTGCGTCACCCGGAGCGTGTAGGCAACATAGGCGGCAAAGGTGACCAGCACGACCGCCGCAAAGGTGCCAGCATACTGGGTGAAGAGGATGGCCACGACCATCGCCAGCTCGAGCAGCGTGGGCAGGATGTTGAAGAGCATGAAGCGGAGCAGGCTGCTTACGCCCATGGTGCCGCGCGAGACGTCGCGGGTGACGGCGCCGGTCTGCCGTTCGAGGTGGAAGCGGAGCGACAGCGCGTGCAGATGCTCGACCACCTGCACGGAGATCTGCCGCACCACCGCATTCTCCACCTTGGCGTAGACGGCGTTCTGCGTCTCGCGCGCCACGCCGGAGATGGCCCGCAGGCCGCCCCAGACCAGCAGCGCCATGAGGGCCGTGGTCACGGCCGTCTCCACTGCGGCCGGCGTCGCGCCACCCTGCAGCGGCGTGAGGGCATCGACCACCCGCTTGAGCACCAGCGGCGTAGCCACCGTAGCCGCCTTGCTGGTCAGCAGCAGGAGCAGCGCCACGGCGGTCCGCCCCTTGTGGGCCGCGAGCAGCGGCCCGAGCCAGCCGATGATCTGGCGGGGCCCTGCGGCGGGTTCTGGTTCGGTTCGAGCGGCAGCGCGGCGGTCGGGAGGAGTCATGCGGCGCGGTCTACTCCTGTGGGTCGTTTGCACAAGCGGGGAGCGCTATGCATCAGCCCTGTTCTCCACCCTCGGTTGGCAGGCCTCGCACACAAAGACCGACCGGGCGCGGAGCGTGTACCGGATGACCTCGCCGCCACAGCTCCGGCACTCCTTCCGCCCATAGACATGCGTGCTTTCGGCGCGCGACACCCGCTCCCGCGGCTTCTCGAGCGTGAGCCCCCGCGTGGTCACAATCCGCTTCTCCTCGACGCCACGTCGCAGCAGCCCCACGATGAGCTGCCACAGCGCCTGCAATTTCTCCGCGGGAACCTTCGACCCCGGCGTGTCGGGATGAATTCCCTCCAGGTGCAGCACCTCGGCGCGATACACATTGCCCACGCCGGCGATGCGGCTCTGGTCCATCAGGATGGCACCGATGGGCGTCCGGCTGCGCGCCACATAGCGGTAGAAGATGGTCGGGTCGGCATCGTCGCGGAGCGGGTCGGGCCCAAGCCGCGCCATCAGCTCGC
>JBIIFW010000154.1:0-6076 GCA_044236985.1 Bradymonadia bacterium
GAGCGCGTCGGCGCCGTCGAGCATCGCGTGAACAATCGGCACCAACACGCTGGCGCCGTTGGCCACCGAGATGGGCACGGGGATGTCATACCGGAAGAGGGCGCCCATGTCGGCCCCCGTGGCCTCTGCGGAGGGCAGCGCTTCGCCGCCGAAGACGGCGGGAGGTGGGGCCACCCGACCCGCGCTCTTGCCCATCGGCGCGCCGCCGTAGGCCCGGTCAAGCCTGGCCGCTGCACTTGGTGCAGAAACCTCGTAGCTGTGGGGCGCCTCCTGCATCGGCATGGCCATCGCAGCAGCCATGCCCCGCGCCGCCATCGGCGGCGGCGGCGCCATGGAGGCCTGATCAAGGAGCCCGTACCCGGTCATGTCGGGGCGCTGCGGCTGTACCGGGGTGCGAAGGTCCATCTTGAAGGAGATGGGGGTGCCGGCGGTGAGGCTCAGGTTCACATTCTCCCAGGCCTCGCCCGAGGTGTTGTCGACGATCGCGTAGCCATCCAGCCGGAGCTTTCCATCGCTGACAATCGCCCGGTAGATGGGCCTCCAGGTGGGCATCTCCACAAGGTAGGCGAGCGCCACCTCGCGGGCCTCGTCGGAGGGAAACCGGATGGTCACCTCGACCGACTTCCAGTCGCCCGACGACAGGCTCGCATCGAGGCTCCGGTTGAGGCCGTCCGAGAGGGCCGTATCGTGCAGATCCACCGAGGTAACGGTCGCGACCTTGATGGCCTTGAGGCGGCCCTCGCCCGTGACGAGTGTGAGGACCTCGTCGCCGGTCCCGGTCGATTCGGTGCCAAGGATGCGGCCGTTGCTGGAGCCCTCCTGGGTTCGCACCGTGACCGAGGCGCCGATGAGGGCACGAAGCGCGGCCATCATGCCGCTGCCTCCCTGAAGCTCCGGCGGCAGCGGCGAGGGCTGCGGAATCCGCGCGGCATCAAGCGGCAGCGAGATGGAGGCCAGGTCGTTGTGGGTCACATCGCGGACCACCAAGCTGGCCATGATGTCGTTGATCTGGTCGGGCCGCACATGCAGGAGCAGCGTGCTGCCGTCGAGCTCCCCCGTCCGCTCCACATAGCCAACCCCCGACTGGTAGAGCACGACGCGGGAGATCTCGAGCGACGGCCCTCCGGCCGCGGAGCCGGCGCAGCCTGTGGCGAGCGCCAGCAGGCCGGCCGCGGCAATGAGGCGGCGAGAAGGGCGTGTGAGCGAGGGGAGCGAAATGAGCGTCTTCATCGGAACCTCTTGTCGGGCGGGGGGTGCGCCCCGGTACGAACGGGTGTGAAACCGAATCGGTGTAGCGGCTCGTGCGGCGCGGCGCGGCGCATTCGGCGCGTGACCGATCTTGCGAGTTCGGCTAGACGGCTTTCGGCTGCAGGGAAAGGCGCGCAACAGCGTGCCCCGACCGGAGGCAGGCAGTCCATATCGTGAGTCGACCAGCAGATGCAGGACCCAACGCAGAGCAGAGTCACCTGGGGCGCGGCCCACGGGCTTCTTCGTGCTCATCGTGCGGTCGCGGGACGCTACGGAAGCAACATCGCCATCTGCCCCGACCCGCGCGGCGGTGCGGTCGTCACCGCGGGCTGGGCCGATGAGAGCGGCCTAGACCTCTGGGCCGGTGTGCCGCTTGAGGTGGCCCACGCCATTACCATCGCGGCCGAGCCGGGCGATGAGGGGGCGGTGCTGCCGGAATGGAGCCTGCCTGCGGCTGCACGCCACGCCTCGCCCATCCACTCGCACCTTCAGCCCGCGGTCGATGCCGCGATGGCGCACCGTGCCGCCCGCATGGCGGTGGCCGCCGGCCGAACGGTCCACCTCTACGACTTTCCCTCCCCCGGCAGTGGCTTCCTGCACGTTGGCGCGCTGGAGGGGCACCCCGAGGCCGTCGTCCGTACCGGCATCAGCGCCGACGGGCTCCGCGCGGTCGCGGCCCTTCCGTCCGGCGAGGTCTGGCTCTGGGATCTCACCAGCCTGACCACCCTCCACAGGCTCACGCAGAGCCAACAGCCCCACTGGGCCGGCTTCCTCTGGAACGACCTGCTTGTAGGGGTTGGCGACGGGTCGGGCCGTGTTGTCATCTGGGAGGCAGCCTCGGGCCGACGCCACATGCAGTTCGACGCCCACGCCGGCGCGGTGCTCGGCGTGGCCGCAAGCAGCGAGCGGGGTGCGCTCCTCACCTATGGCGCCGATGGTGTCGCCCGTCAGTGGGACCTCGACGAGGGCCGTCAGCTGGCCCGCGACATCGTTCACGGCGCCGCGATCTGCGGTGCCTGCTTTGCCGCCGGCGGCAAAGCCATCGTCACGCTCGATGTGGCCGGTCGTCTCGCCGTGACCAGCAGCGCCGATGGGCAGCTGCTCGACTGGGTGCAACTCGATTCAGGTGCAGGCGCCCGCCTCGCCGTTGATCGGACGACCTCCGCCATCTGGGTGGGTACCGAGGCGACGCTGATCAGCGTCGACGCAGACTGGGCTGCCCTGCTCGACCTCCGCCCCTCGCACCGGAACAGCGGCCGCTTTGCCCCCATCTCCGCGGCAACCCCCATGCGGCCCGCCAAGCGCACGCTCCGATTCGAGGGGGCCTCCATCGCGCCTGCGGCCCCGCAGCACCTGCCTCCGGTTGCACCCGTCGCGCCTGTCGCGGCACCTCTCGAGCCGCGCGACAACAGCACCCCCGCAACCGAGGGAGCCGCCCGCCTTCCCAGCACAGGCTCCCACGCCGGTCTCCCCTGGCAGCCCGCGGAGCCCGACCGCTTCCGCACCGGCGCAGACTCCATCATCGGAATGTCGCCAATCCCGCTCCTCTCGCATGGAGCCCGGGTCATGTCGAGCAGCGGCGCGCCAGTCGTTGCGCCGGTCGCGGAGTTCGACGCGTCGCCTGCAGCGCCTCTCCGCAAGCCTCCGCCGCCCGTCGCCTTTCGGCCGCCCTCGTCGGTGCGCGCAGAGCCCCCGTCGACCGGATCTGCGCGCCGCGAAGCAGCCCCCTCCAGCATGGTCGACCAGATCCGCGCCTCGCAGATCATCTGGCAGGAGTCGGCCCGTCAGAGCCGGCGCGAGGTCCGTACGACCATCTTCGTCGCCATCCTCGCAGGCTTCGTTGCTGCGGCCGTCACTTGGCACCACTTCACCTATCGCGCGGTGCCCGCCGCGGTGAAGGTCGAAACCGAGCGGCTGCAACAGAACCAGACGCAGACCGTCTCTCAGGCCAACGCCGCCTTCGAGCGCTACCAGCTCGAGCAACGGGCCAACTTGGCCCGCTACCGCGAAGACACGACCGTCCTGCCGACCGAGCTCGAACGGCTGCAGCGCATCTCGGAGCGGCGCATCGAAGACCGCCGCGCACGCCGCGACCAGACTGTGCTCGAGGGGCAGGCGCGCCTTCAGGTGGCCGAGGCGGAGCTTGCGGTGCGGCGCACCGAGCTCGCGAGGCGGCTCGCCCTGACGGGTGGCCTCATCGTGGGTGCGGCTGCTGCGCTCGTCGCATTTGTGCTTCAGCTCGGCTCGCGCGGCAAGCCAGCCCGAAAGATGGGAGTTGACCGACGATGAAGAGAGAGCACCTCAGGTTTCTGCTGGTCATTGCGGTTGTCGTTGCGGCCGGTCTTGGTGGGCTCCTCTTCTGGCTGCTGCAGAACCCCCCGGCACCCAAGGTCGTGCCCGCACCCGTCGTCGCGGCGCCCGCGCCGCCACCGCCGGCCGACCCCTTCGCAGACCGGCAGGCCGACGCCATCACGCTCGTCCAGCAGTCTGCTTCACCCCGCGGCACCCTCGATGTTACACTGATCGACGTGGCGAAGATCTTCCCCGGGTTTGCTGCGGCAAAGCCCGCTTGGCGCGCCACCCGGATCAAAGAGGGCGTTTACGAGGTCGCCTGGCAGACCCAGATCGCAGGCCTCGCCGTAGGTCCCCGCTGGGGCGTTCAGCTCGACAAGGCGGCCATCCCCGCCGGTGGCTCCGCCGTCGTCGCCGCCAACGCCTATGCCGAAATCTTCGCTGCTCCTTCGCTCGGTCCCTGGGCCGATGCGCCGCTGCCCACCGATGCTGAGGTGCTCTCCACGCTGCTCGGCGCCGCTGGCCCCACGGAGCTCTCCCTCGCCTCCGCGCTGCTCGTCGCGCTGCGGACGGCCGTCAAAGAGGGCAGGGCGGTCGAGCCGCTTGGCTGGTCGGTGACGCTGCTCCGCTCCAAGCCCCGCGAGAAGCCCGCCTACTCCGTCGCCTACGCATGGAAGGAGGGCAGCGAGAGCAAGCTGGCCACCTGGGAGGTCGACCTCGCCAGCCGCGCCGTCAAGCCGGCCGACCTGAGCGCCAACGCCATCGCCCAGCTTGCCGCTGCGACAGACCCCAAGTTCCTCGTCCCGGCTGTCCCGCGTGACGTGGCGCGTGCGACCGGCGACCCCATGTACGAACGGAAGCGCGACCGGCGTGCGCTCCGCTTCCTTGTAGGCGATCCGCTTCGGAAGCAGGCCGCCGCGGTGCTCGTCCGCTTCTCCGACCGGAACGTCGCCGCCGAGTACGACGGCTGGACCACGGTCGAGAGCGAAACGCCCGGTGTCTTCACGGTGACCATGGCGGTGGTCTTCGGCAAAGAGAGCGAGAGCATCGTCTGGAGCTGCGACACGACCGCAGGCACCATCAAGGCGGTCTCCGCCACTGCGCGCCTCATCGACTCGCTCCTGCTCCCCGCCGGAGCTCTCCCTTGAGCGCTGAGCGCCATGCGCTGGCCGTCCCCATTCGGCCGCCCGTTGCACCCAACGAACGCACGCTGATCCGTCGTTTCGGTGCGCCGCGCGCCGCAGGTGCGGCACTCTTTGTCTGGCGGGAGATGCTCGAGGCGCTCCTCGAGGCATCCACCGTTCGCACGGAGGGCTACCAGGCAGCGCTCCTCGTCGGCGGCCCCTTCATGGGCCCGCTCGGCCCCTATGTGGAGCTCCACGGCTTCTGCGACTTCGCCGCCCACGCCGACCCGCTCGCCTTCGCCAACGAGCTCGACGCCGACTGGACGCAGATCCACAACCGAGTACGACGCACCCACGCCCCCCACCGCGTGGTCGGCTGGGTCCACATCGAGCGAGGCACCGGTGGAGCCCTCCCGCCGCTCGCCCGCATGGTCCACAGGACCCTCTTCCATCTCCCCTTCACCGTCGTTGCATCGCTCGACCCTGAGCAGGGCGCTTTCGCCTTCTACGGCGCCACGCCGGCCGGCGAGCTGCAACCCATCAGCTTCAGCCTCGTATCCCGCCCCAGCGCGGCTCCTCTTCCACCCATCGTTCCCCTTTCTCCGGAGACCCCCACATGACCATCATCGAAGTTCAGGCGCGCGAAATCCTCGACTCCCGTGGCAACCCCACCGTTGAGGTCGATGTCACCCTTCTGTCCGGCGCGACCGGCCGCGCGGCCGTCCCCTCGGGCGCCTCCACGGGCGAGCGCGAAGCGGTCGAACTCCGCGATGGCGACAAGAAGCGCTTTCTTGGCAAGGGCGTGCTCAAGGCCGTCCGGAACGTCGAAGAGGTTCTCGCCCCCGCCGTCGTCGGCCTCTCTGCCGCAGACCAGATGGAGCTCGACCAGATCCTCCGCGACCTCGACGGCACCGACGACAAACACAAGCTGGGCGCCAACGCCATCCTGGGCGTCTCGATGGCCGCGGCACACGCTGCCTCCAACGAGCTCGGCATGCCGCTCTACCGCTACCTCGGCGGCCCGCTCGCCCGCACGCTCCCCGTGCCGCTCATGAACATCCTCAACGGCGGCTCCCACGCCGACACCTCGGTGGACATCCAGGAGTTCATGGTCGTGCCCGGCGGCTTCCCCTCCTTCTCCGAGGGACTCCGCGCCGGCACCGAGGTCTTCCACGCCCTCAAGAAGGTGCTCAAGGCCCGCGGCCTGGCAACCAGCGTTGGCGACGAGGGCGGCTTTGCCCCCAACCTGCCCAACAACGAGGCTGCGCTCGCCATCATCGTCGAGGCCATCATCGCAGCCGGCTACGAGCCTGGCCGCCACCTCGGCCTCGCCCTCGACTGCGCCGCCTCGGAGTTCTGGGATGCCCAGGCCAAGGTCTACCGCCTCACCGGCGAGGGCCGCACGCTCACCC
>JBIIFW010000155.1:0-6075 GCA_044236985.1 Bradymonadia bacterium
AGCTCTCCATCGCGCTGCCCGGCCACCAGACGCTCAACGACACCATCGTCGTCAAGGACGGTCAGCCCATCCAGCGCATGCTCACCCTCGTCCAAGCAGTGGGAAGCCTCACTGTTCTGTCCACCCCGCCGGGTGCGGCAATCTCCGTTGACGGCGTCATGCGGGGCCTGTCGCCCGTTACCGTCGAAGGGATCGACAGCTCGCGGCCCCACTCCGTCACAGCGACCCTCAGCGGCTATCAGTCGGCGACCGTTGCGGCCACCTGGGGGCAGGGCGAGCCCAAGAGCAAGACCATCTCGTTGCCGCTCGCTCCCCTCTCCAAGCCAGTTGCGCCCAAGGTGACCGAAGCGCCGAAGCCTGCCAGCGCGGCAGTCTTCGGCTCACCGGTCATGCCTGCCGCGGTCTCCAAGAAGCCCACAGCCGCTCCTCCGGCTGCCGCTCCGCCCGCGCCCGTGAAGCGTCCCGCTGCGCCTGTCGCTGCCCCGGTCGTGCCGCAGCGTGAGCGGCCCTCTGCACCTGTGACGACGCCCCCTGCGCCCCTGCGTGAGCGGCCCTCTGCTCCCAAGGCGCCGCCGGTATCGCTCAGCGGCAGTCTGACGGTCCGCGCCATTCCCTACGGCCAGGTCTGGGTCAATGGCCGGATGGTCGCCTCCGAGACCCCTCTCAATGGGCTCCCGCTCCCGCCCGGAGACCACCGGGTAAAGGTCTACTTCGTCGAACCCCGCGCCTACTCTGAGGAGCGCGTTGTCCGCATCGAGCCCGGACAGTCGGCCAACGCCAACTTCAAGTACAAGCCCTAGAGTTCGGGTAGCTGGCCGTCGAAGTGCATCATCGGCGCCGCACTTCGCGCCGAGAGCAGCGGGCGCGCCAGCCGTAGAAGGCGGCCTAGCCCGAGCGCGTCGATGACGGCATCAGCGAGAGGTGCCGAGGTTGGCTCCGAGAGCGCTGCGCTGAGCCCAAGACCGGCGCTCAGCGAGAGGCCCTGCGGGCCTTCGGGAAGGTGGCGTAGCGGCGTGGCTGCACCGTCCAGCCCGAGCTGCTCGACGAGCGCTTTGCGTGCACCCTCGAACCCGGTGAGCGCATCCACAAGCCCCAACTCCTTCGCGCGGGTCCCCGCATAGATGCGTCCGCCGGCGAGCTCCGTCGTACGCTCGATGGTCAGGCTGCGCGACGCCGCGACGAGGCCGAGGAAGCGGTCGTAGGTGTGATCGACGCTGCGCTGAACGGCCGCCCGCTCCTCGGTGGACCAGGTATGAGGACCAAGCAGGTCGGTCGCGCCACCGCGCTCTGTCCGGACGGGATGTACCCCAAGCTTTCCGAACAGGCCGTCGGCCGAGAAGGTGCCGGCGTAGACGCCGATGCTGCCCGTCAAGGTGGTGGGAAGCGCGTAGATGGGCACGCCAAGGCTTGCCACGTAGTAGCCTCCCGAGGCTGCGACAGAGCCCATGCTGACCACCACCGGCTTCTTCGCCACCAGGGCCCTGAGCGCATGTGCCATCTCGTCGCTCGCCCAGGCCGAGCCGCCGGGGCTGTCGATGCGGATGATGACACCGGCCACCGTCTCGTCCTCGCGGAGTGCGTCGGCAGCCGCCACGATGGTCGCGGTGCTGACCGTGCGCTCACCGCCGAGGAGGTCATAGGGCGAGGCGGCCTCAACAATCTCGCCCTCGATGTGGAGCACCCCAATCGCCGGCTCCGCCATCCATCGATGCTGGCGCGCCTGCCGCCACGGCGCCTCGGCGGCCCAAAGAATCGGGCGCGAGAAGGTCGTCTCGTAGGCAGCAGCGACCTCGTCGTTGTAGCCGATCGCGTTCACAATCTCGGCGCTCTTGAGGTCATCGGCCGTCACCGGCGCCGACGCGGCGAGCGCCCGCCATCGCTCCATCAGGGTGGCGTCGCCCCGTCCGATGCCACGCACAAGCTCTTCCGAGACGCTGTCGAGGTAGGCCTCATACTGCGCGCGCGCCTCGTCCGAGGGGCCGTTCTGCAGATAGGTCTCGGGGCCCGACTTATGCGGCCCGGTACGGACGAACTGCGCCTCGATCCCGGCCTTTTCCAGCAGCTCTGCGAGGTAGTAGGAGGTTCCGCCGACACCTGTCTTCAGGAGCTGGACGGTCGGTGATGCGACGACCCAGTCTGCCGCGCCGGCGAGGTAGAGGTCGATGAGGCCGGCGCTCTCGAGATAGGCGACCACCTGCTTGCCCGCGGTCCGCAGCTCCTCGAGCGCCAGCCGAAGTTCAAAGGCCTGCGCGATCCCTCCGGAGCAGCCGTCCAACTCAAGATAGAGCCCGGTCACGCGAGGATCTACCGCCGCTCGGCGAACATCCTCGAGCAGGGCTGCAAACTCTCGACCCGGCGGCGCGAAGAGCCCGCCGCCGGCGCGCTCATCGAGCGGTCCGCTCAGTCGAAGCACGACGAGCTTTGCGGCGCCGAAGTCGGCTTCTGGTGCACTCTCCGACGACAGCGCGATCCGTTCGACCAGCCCCACACCATCGGAGCTTCCCGTCGCTCCGAGGCTGATCTCCGCGCCGTCGAGCGCATACTCGGCGAAGAGTCCGCCGCCCGCTTCACCTTGATCGTCCAGACGCGCGCTCACCCGCAGCGCCAAGGCCCCGAACCGCCGCTGCAGGCCGAGCTCAGTCGCAGCAAATGCTCCATCCCCATCGAACTGCAGCGCGGTCTCGGCGCCCCAACTTCCCGCCGCATCTCGCACCGCCAGCCCCACCCGCTGGTCTGCGCGGGTGGCTGTTCCATCGGTGGCGCTACGCCCTACATTGTAGCCGAGCGACAGCCATGAGGCAGGCCGGAGGCCCAGACCTGCATCGAGGCGCGTTGACTGCTGCTCGGCCTCGGTCGCCCACAGCGGCAGACCGCTCCGCTGAGATGTGAAGCCAAGCGAGAGCCAATCAATGGCGACGCCCAACCCGTAACCGGACCACCAGCGCTCCTCGAGGTCCTGCCGGAGGAGTAGGCCGCCGGCGAAGCCCTCGCTGCCGCCTGCGAGGCGCAGGTCCCAGGACTGCGCCGGGTTCCGCGAGTCGAGCTGGGTTGCGAGGCCGGCCGATAGCTCGGCGCCTCGATAGTAGCCGAGAGCGCCGGGCTGCAGCGTGAGCGTGGAGCTATCGCTGTCGAGTAGGCGCTGCCGGCTGGAGGCCGGCTCACCGGCGTGGGCCGTGGCGCTGGCGAAGAGGGCGAGCGTGATGGCCGCGGCGAGAAGTCGGAGCGAGGAGACTGAGTTCACGAAGACTCCAAAAACGAAGCGCGGCGACCGAGGCCGCCGCGCGATTCATGAGGGGGAGAGCGCCACGCGGAGCCCTCTCTGCCTAGCGGAGCTCTTCCGCCATGACAGCGGTCGCGGTGCGGAGCAGGTTCTCCCACTGCGCCTGCGGGTAGGAGGCGGTCAGCGTGACGTCGCTGCCAGCGGCGGTGGCCTTCAGGTTCTGGTAGACGGTATTCATACCGAGGGCGGCCATCTCCTTGGAGGCGGCGCCGTCCGAGAAATCCTTGGTGAGCTCGGCAGCCTTCGCAGTGGCCGAAGCCGCGTTGTCGAGGGTGGCAACCGCGTTCAGGGTAAGGCCCGTGCCGACGTCGAAGGTACCACGCATGCTGCGGAAGCTCTTGAGCTCCGTGCGACGGGCCTGCAGGCGGGTCGAGACCGAGGCGGCGAACCAGATCTCCTGGGTGCGGTCGACGCGGCTGATGGAGCTCGCAAGGGCGGAGATGCGCGAACCGGGAGCGCCCGTTGCGGCTGCAGCGCCCTTGACCGAGGCCACCAAGGCAGCCTTCGCGCCGATAAGCAGCGTCGTGTCATTGGCAAAGGTCGCAGCCTCGCGGTCGCCGACAACCCAGCAGGTCACGCCGTCGATGACCTCCTTCTTGATCTCCTTCTGGAGGGCGAACTCGCTCTCCATCTTCTTGCGGTCGAAGCGGCCCTCCATCGCTACGAAGAGCTGCGGGTCGTTCTCGTTCGCATCGATGTTGGTGAGCATCACCGTGTCGAAGCTATTGAGGTCGGGGAAGCCGAGCTTCTTGATGGTGGCGTTGTACTTGGGGGTGCCCTTGAAGGCGTTGAGCGCGATGGCGTAGCCACGGGTCGCGCGAAGCGTCGCAGTGTTCACATTCACCACGAGGCGGGTGTTGGTCGGCACATACTTGAGCAGTGCCTCTCCGTTGCCGGCCCAAGCCGGTGATGCGCCGACGCAGAGAAGAAGAACCACCAGGAGACGGGAAAGCAGGGAACGGTTCATGAACGCACTCGTGAGTCGAGGGAGTGGGAATGCAAGCGGCCTTGCACGGCGCTGGTGACGACCCTTCAGAGCCGTTATTCAACACAGTGTGCAATTGCGCGAAACGGAGATAACTACCCGCCTTTGCCTCAGTGTTCAAGTAAGCAGGAGCCTGCAATGCGAATCGCGATCTCGACGGGTGGAGGAGACTGCCCGGGACTCAACGCCGTCATCCGTGGAGCAGTCCGCACCGCCGTCGCCAAGTATGGTTGGTCGGTGTTCGGCATCGAAGACGGCCTGCAGGGGCTGCTGCGCCCGGAGCCGCTCCGCCCACTCACCCCCGCCTCCGTGCGAGGGATTCTGCCGCGCGGCGGCACCATCCTCGGCACCACCAACCGGGGCAATCCCTTCGGGGTCGCCAGCGGTCAGCTCGGCCAGGAAGACATCCCGGGCAAGATGATTGCCCGCTTGGAGGCAGAAGGAATCGATGCCGTCATCTTCGTGGGGGGCGACGGCACGCAGACCATCGCTCAGCGGTTCCGGGAGCGGGGACTCAAGGTCGTCGGCGTCCCCAAGACCATCGACAACGACCTCGATGCCACCGACTACACCTTCGGGTTCGATACGGCCGTCGGCATCGCGATGGAGGCCGTCGACCGCCTCCACACGACCGCCGAGAGCCACGACCGGGTCATGGTTCTCGAGGTGATGGGCCGCCACGCCGGCTGGATTGCACTGCATGCCGGTATCTCGGGCGGCGCCCATGTCATCCTGCTTCCCGAGATCCCCTATTCCTTCGATGCTGTGCTTGCGAAGATCCGCGAGCGGCAGCGCAACGGGCTCTCCTTCTCGGTCGTTGTGGTCTCCGAGGGAGCCTACCCGGCCGGGGATGCGCCCTCTTTCCGTCCGCACCCCGGCAAGAGCGCCAACGCGCGGCTCGGCGGCGCAGCCGAACAGCTGGTGGAGCGGATAGAGCGGGAGACCGACTTTGAGGCCCGTGCAACGGTGCTTGGCCACATCCAGCGCGGCGGTTCGCCGTCCCACTTCGACCGGCTGCTCGGCACCCGCTTCGGATACCACGCAGTGGAGCTGGCCGCGGCCCAAAAGTTTGGTCGCATGGTCTGCCTCCGCGGGACAGAGATCGGCGACGTCGACCTGCTCGACGCCATGGGGCAGAACAAGCAGGTCGATCCCGGCGGCCAGATCTGCAGCGCAGCGCGGGCGATTGGGATCTGCCTCGGCGACTGAGCCGAGGCTAGGCGGCAGCCTTGAGTCGGGCGGCGGAGGCGACCCGGTTTCGACCGGCCCGCTTGGCGTCGTAGAGCGCGGCGTCCGCGGCCTCAATGAAGGCCAGCAGCGTCTCCGTGCCAGGCTGGATGGAGGCGACGCCGAGCGAGATGGTGGCGCGGAACTGGGTCTGGTCGGCGGTGAACTCAAGCGCGGCGACAGCCTGACGGAGGCGCTCTGCCGTTACGAGCGCCTGGGCGTGGTCGGTCTCTTCGAGGAGGATGGCAAACTCCTCGCCGCCGTAGCGGGCGCCTAGGTCGATGCGGCGGAGACAGGCGCGAAGGGTGACAGCAGCGGAGCGGATGACGTCATCGCCGACCGCATGGCCGTAGGTGTCGTTGATGCGCTTGAAGTGGTCGATGTCGCACATGATGAGCGACATGGGTCGGCCGGTGCGGTTGGCACGCTCGAAGGCCTCTGCGCCCCGCTCCTTGAAGGTGCGGTGGTTGAGCAGGCCGGTCATGCCGTCGGTGGTCGCGCGGTGCACCATCTGCGCGTAGGCAAGGGCGTTGGAGAGCGCGGCGGAGACATAGGTGATGAGGGCGCGGAGCCTGTCGCGGGT
>JBIIFW010000156.1:0-6061 GCA_044236985.1 Bradymonadia bacterium
CTCGTCTTGGTGAAGGGGTGGATGCTCTGGAAGGCGGAGCGGGAGAACCGGCTCTCCCAGGCCCTCTCTCGACGGGGGTTCGCGGTGCTGCTCGCTGGCTATCTGGCGCTCTTCGCGGGCGTCACGCTGGACCACAAGCCCGTCTGGCGCATCGGCAAGTGGGAGTCGGTCAGCGGCATCGGCTTCACCTACGGCTACATGACGGCCTGGGTCAGTGAACTCCTCTTCATCAAGCGCGAGAAGGTGCTCGAGCGGACGCTCGCCCGGATGGAGTTGGTCTCCGACCGGCTCACGCCGCACGAGATTGCGCTTCCGCTCCGGCGCAACCTGGTCTTCATCCAGATGGAGAGCTTTGACGAGCGTGCTGTCGGCTTCTCCATCCGAGGAACCCCGGTCTCTCCGGCGGTCACCGCGCTCCGCGACAAGTCAATGTACTTCCGCATCCAGGCGCACAAGTACACTGGTTCCTGCGACTCGGACTTCACCGCGTTGATGGGGCGCGTGGGCTCGCAGGACTTTCCGAGCTACCGTATCAAGGGCATGCCTTGGGAGCTCGCTCTACCGCACGACCTGAACAAAGGTGGCTTCACCAGCCTCATCTTCCATGGCGTCTCGGGCAACTTCTTCCACCGCATAGATGCGATGCCGAAGATGGGCTTTGACGGTATGTTCTTCAAGGAGGCGATCGCCGCAGAGGCAGGCTACGATGTCAGCAAGTGGACGCTTGCCGATACCGAGGTCTTCGACTTCGCAACCCGCAGGATCCAGGCCTCCGCACCCCGCACCTTCGCGATGGTCATCACGGCCACGAGCCACATGCCGTTTCGCTTCGAAACGCCCGGCATGGAGCGCATCTTCTTCGGCGATGACAAGTCCTACCAGAACAACTACTTCGACAGCATTCGCTACGTCGACAAGTCGATTGGCGACTTTGTTGCCACGCTGCCGCCCGACACGACAGTCGTCATGTATGGCGACCACTGGTCAACGGTCCAGAACCCCGAGGTTGGCTACGAGCAGGAGGTCATCGACGGCTTCGGCATGGTCCCCTTCTTGGTCTACAATGTGGGCGAAGACCTGAGCGGTCAGCAGAAGACCCGCGGTTCGCCGCTCGCGCTCGGAGCGCAGCTCAGCCTGCACGACATGATGACCTGGGCTCACCGCACGGCGCGCGCCGTTGGGATGCCCACCTCGATGATTCCGCCTTCTCCGCAACATGGCTCCGGTGAAGGGTCGGGCTCAGGCGGCGGAAGTGGCTCCGGTTTCGCGCGATGAATCGCCTGCGCGAGGTCGCTGAAGCGGCCATTGCCGCCCTCTCCTGGCTTCTCATGCTCGTCGTTGCGCCCGTGGCCCGATGGCGTCGCGCCGTTCCGGAGACACCCTGGGTCATCTCCGGCCATCGCGGTCGTATCTACGAGGACAACGCTGGTGCGCTCCATGCCTACGTGTGTGGAAACACCTCGCAGCGCATCATCTGGATCTCCGGCTCCGAGGCCGTAACCGACGCGCTAGAGTCCGCAGGACACGCCACACTCCGCAGAGGTACCTTCGCGGCCCGCTGGGCCATCATGTGCGCCCCGGTTATCATCTATTCGCATGGCGAAGATGACCTCGATGCGGCGCTCATCCTTCTTCGCGGTCGCACAGGCCTGCGCATCTACCTCAACCACTCGCAGAACCACATCAAGGCCGGCGAATACTACACGACCCACTACGCGTCGCTCACCGGTCTGCAGAAGCGGCTCTTCGAGTGGCGTGTCACCGACTTCGACTACCTCCTCGCCTCGAGCGAGCGGGAGCGGGCCAACTTCACCCTCTCCTACCCGCATCGGGCCAACCGGATCCTGCTCGGCGGCGGCGCCCACTGCGACCACTTCCTGCAGCACCGTTCCGAACCGCCCGGCCGCAGCATCTATTACTTTCCTACCTTCCGCGACACCGCGGCCGGCCGAGCGTCGCTCGATGCGGTCATCGGCACCATCATCCGAAGCGAACGGCTCCGCGATTGGCTCCGTGCGGAGGGGCTCACACTCCACATCGGCGCGCACATCAACAGCGATGGACAGGCGCTGAAGGTCGATGCGCCCTTCGTCCTGTTCCCGGTCTCGCGGCTCAAGGAGGGGATGTTCGACTGCCAGGCCTTCATCTCAGACTACAGCGGCCTGCTCGCAGACTTCCTCCCCTTCGACCGTCCTACCATCTTCTTCCCCTTCGACCGCGACGACTATCTGCAGTTCCGCAGGCTCTACGTTCCCTACGACGACTTCGCGCACGGCCCCATCGTAACCAGCGCAGACGAACTGATCGACCTGCTCGTCTCGAACCGCTGGCGCGATCCGGCACCCTGGGCCGAGCGCAGGCAATTCTGGAGAAGTGAGATCTTTCCGACCATGGAGCCTGTCTACGCGGCGTCCACCTATCGGGCGATCGCCGCGTTGCTCGCGCCCCGGCAGGTTGACTGATGGCATTCGCAGAAGAGGACCGGAAGAAGGTCGCACTCGGCACGGTACTCACCGTGCTCGGCGGCATCTGTCTTGCCGGCTTCCGGAGCATGGGCTTCGTGCTCCGCTCCGTCTTCGGTGGCAGCGCCTACGGGCTCTTTGCGATCGCGCAGTCCGGCATCGAACTGATGGCCTATCTCCTGCTGGGCGGCTTCAATGACGCGGTTGTCTATCATGCTACCCGATGGACAACGCGCCGCGACGCAGCGAAGGACGAGGCAGAGCGCGCCGAGGCGGAGAACGGGCTCTACCGCGCACTCGCAACGACGCTGGTCCCCCCCTTTGTGGCTGCTCTGGCGGTCGCCATCGCGGCCCAGTTTCTGCTCCCCATGCTGCACCGTATGTTCTGGTCGCAGCACGACCCGCTGCTCATCGATCTGGGCCGGACGCTGGCACTCGCACTGCCGCTGATCGTGGTGATGCAGCTCTGCGCCGAGGCGACCAAGGCCGGGCTACAGTTCGTCTGGCAGGTGGGGATCGTGCAGGTGCTCTTTCCCGTGCTGACGGTCTGCTTCGCGTTGGCGCTGCACCGGTTTGCAGGGCTCGGGATCGAAGCGCTGGCCTGGGGCCTGATTTTCGCGCTTCTCGTGGCTGCTGCGGCCTCCGTCTTTGCCTACGGCCGCTTCTTCTCCATCGCCCGAACGCTTCGCGCGGCGCTGTCGCTCCGCTGGGACCGCGAGGTACTCGTCTTCGCGTTCCCGCAGAGCGTCAACATGATGATGAACCTCGGGCTGACCAAGGCAGACGGGCTGATGCTCTCCGCCTTTGTGAGCGCCGACGCGGTAGGCGTCTATGTACTTGTCGCCGACCTCACGCAGCTCATCCGTCTGGGCAAGATGGCCTTCTCGAGCGTCTTCTCCCCCCTCGTCGCCAAGTATCAGGCTGCAGCCAACCGTCGCGGCATCCAGGATGCGCTCGGCACGCTCATCCCCATCACTGCGACGCTCGGTTTGCTGCTCACGCTCGGCATCATGGGAAACTACGAGGCGGCCATTCTCAAAGAGGGTGAGGATTGGACCGGTGGACGGCTCTACCCCTGGCTGCTCTGCGTTGGGCCGCTGATGAGCTGCTTCTTCGGCCTTGCGGGAAACCTGCTGCTGATGACGGGCCACAGCCGGCTGCTGCTCTACAACGCGATCGGAGCGGGGGTGCTGAATCTGGTGCTTGCGGCGCTCCTGATTCCGCAGGGAGGGCTCCTTGGTGCTGCGACGGCGACCGCTATCTCAAACTTTGCCATCTCGGTTGCGCAGATCGTGGAGATGCAGCGGTTGGAGCGCTACCGGCTGCACGGTCGCTACTACCTCCGCACGCTCGTGGCTGGCCTGCTCCCTGTGATTGGCGTGGTGGCAGCCTACGCGCCGTTTGCGGCGGAGCTCCTGGCCTACCTGCCCGGTGAGAGCCTCGTCTGGCAACGGGCCGGCTGGGTGGGGGCGATGGTTGCGGTCTATGCGCTGCTCGTCTTCCTGCTTCCGGGCACAAACCCGCTCCGCGACCTGTTCCGACGCGGAAGACCACTCGCTGGGGCTGAGCCATGAGTCTCTTCTATCTTTGGGCCTGGCTGGTGTTCGGAGCGCTCCGGACCGTCTCGTTGATCGCTCACTTCTGGGGGCCCAGCCCGTGGGGCGGACCGACCGTGCTCGAGCCACTCCGCCTCGCTCCCGATGCCATCCTGTTTGAGGTCGGCCTCGTCGGACTGTTCGCCTTCGGTTTCGGCGCGATCGAGGCGGCGGCCTCTCGGGTGGGGGCGCTGAGTCTGCGGGCCTTCATCCGCATTTCGCTGCTGCTGCTGCTCTGCTTCTGGCAGGGCTTTGCCCAGTTTGACCAGGAGGTGGTCCGCTGGATGGCGCAGCATGTGAGCAGCTCCTTCATCAACAACTTCTTCGGTGTAAGAGACCCGCAGCTGCTCGGCCGGATCCTCACCAACGACCGGCTGCCGACCGGCCTGGCATTGCTTCAGATTGCAGCCGGCCCGCTCGTGGCGCTCGGCCTGTGGCGGCTTCACGGGCGCGCCTCGGTGCAGCTGCGGCCTCGGACGGTGCGGCTCACGCTGCTGCTGATCGTGGTCCTGGTCTCGCTGCCCGCCTGGTTCAGGCCCTCCGAGAAGCGGTGGCGCCGGATTCGCCCCGCGGGCGTCGCGATCGTTGCCGATGCGGCCAAGCAGCTGCTCGGCAAGGAGGCGCCGCTGAATCCTGAGCAGGCTCGTCTGGACCTCTATCGCTTCGTCCGCAACGGGAGCCTGGAGGGCTCAGGTGCGCCGTCGGACCCCCAGTATCCGCTCGCCTCCATGGCTGGAATCGGCAACCGGAGTCCGGTGGAAGCTGCGTCGGCGCCCCGGGCCACACGGCCCAACATCATCGTGGTGGTTTTCGAGACGATGCGGGCCTGGAACACCGGCCTCGTCCCCGATGCGGCCGACCCGGGTGACACCCCCGAACTGGATGCAATCATCAAGCGGCAGGGCGCCTACTTCCCCTGGGCCCACTCGGCCGGCTATCCAAGCGTTGAGGGGGCGATGGGCATGCACCTCGGCATGTGGCCCCACTTCCGGAAGATTGTCTTCTCCGACTTCCTTCACATTCGCACCATCGCCTTTCCTGAGGTTCTCCGGAGCGCCGGCTATAAAAGCTTCGCGGTGCTCGGAGCTGACCCCTCGTTCAGCAACTTCACGCCGTGGATGAAGCGCTGGTACGATGAGGTGGAGTACGACCCGAGCCGTCATCACGACGGGCCGCTGGTCGACCGGATGATCGAGCGGCTCGATGGCCGGTTGGACGACGCGGAGCCGACGCTGGCGCTGGTCTGGACCGCCACCACCCACCCGCCCTACGACATCCCCGCCTCCGAAGGCATCCCGATTGCTGCCACGGACGAGGAGCGGTTCGTGCAGGCGATACGTTATGCCGACAAGAACATCGCGAGGTTCATCCGCTGGATGGAGAGCCAGCCCGGCTGGGAGAACACCGTGGTCGTGGTGCTCGGCGACCATGCACAGCCCGTTCCGTGGCAGCGGCAGCACCCCGAAAGCGCGGGAGCCCTCACGCCAGGCCACACCTGGACGACCATCTCCTTTCTCGGTGGGTGGCCGGGGTTACCTGCGCCGGGGCTGCGGGAGACCACGGCGGGCCATCTCGACCTTGCGCCAACGCTGCTCACGCTGGCCGACGTGAAGGTGACGAATGCCTACATGGGGAGAAACCTCTTTCCAGCCAACGGAGCGCTTGATGAGCGCCCGCTCTTTGTCTTCCGTGATGGCGAAGTCGTGGTGGTCGAAGCTGAGTACCGAACGGGGTTCCGCATCGACGGAGGTACCCCACAGGGCTGGGTCGCTCGACGTACGAGCAAGCGAGCCTACGGCATGCTCGGCGAGCAGGAGATTGAGCGGGAACCGGTCCCCGCCGACTTTCCGGTCGGACGGTATCGCGACATGATTCTGGAGTGGGGCGCACTCCTCGAGCAGAATCGGCTTTTGCCGCCAAAGTGAGGCAGGAGCGCGCGGCCTGCCTTTGACCTGTCCGCTTGATCCTTGTGCCGCTGAGCTGACGGGGTTTGCGCGAGTTTGC
>JBIIFW010000015.1:0-20709 GCA_044236985.1 Bradymonadia bacterium
AACCGACCTTCGCATCCTCTCCACGCTGCAGTCTGTGGCAGTCCACGAGGATGACGACCAGTACCGGCTCGACATCAAGAAGGTGAACGCGGTCTTTGGCGATGATGATGGCTATGCCTCGCTCATCGACTTCCTCCGCAACTCGATGGCGAGCGGCTTCACGCCCGAGCGGGAGCTCCACCTCAAGAAGGCGCTCGGCCAGCCTGCAAAGGCGAAGGTCGAGACCATGGAGGTGCTCACGCTGCTGTCGGCCGAAGATGGCGACCGCGTCGCCCGCATCGCAGACCTGCAGCCCTTCATCGTGGCACGGCTCGGACCGTCGGCATTCCGTGTTGTCCCCGGCACCATCGCCAAGATGGTGACGGTGCTGACCAAGCTCGGCGTTCAGACCGCCAAGTAGCCGCCGCGCCGGCTACTGCGGACGGGTCGGATAGGGGTTGTCGCTGTAGCCCTCGGCGCCGACCGTGGTCGCGGGAGGCGACCCGCGTCGCGCGCAGGCCAGCACGGCCGGCTCGCGGTGCCAGCGGCAGACGCCCTCAATGCAGCCGCAGCCCTTGCCATCGAGGGCTGAGAGACAGTCGCCGACGTCAGAGGGGGCACAGAGCGGCGTCTCGTTGGCGGGCGCACAGGTGGCACCGCCGCAGGCCTCCGTGACGCAGTCGGCGTCGGTGGCGCACTGCCCCACCTCGTAGGCCACAACCAGCGTCCGGTCGGGGAGCTGCCGGTAGGGGTCAGACTCCGCGCGCCCTTCGAAGGGACGCGAGGAGAAGCCATTCACGAGCGGCTTCTGGTTGAGCTGGCAGCCGGCGACCAAGGGGAGCCAGAGCAGCAGCGCAAGCGCGTGACCGCGTTTTGACCTCGTCAGGGCCCACTGATAGCACGCACGGACCATTTTACCGCTCCACGAAGCAGACTGCCCGACGCATGACCGAGCCTGTCCCCCATACCGCAAACGGCAGGCGAAAGCGACGGGCTGCGCTGGCCCTGCTGTTGCTCTCTGCAGCTGCGGTGGCCTGGTGGCTGCTCCGTCCCCGAGACGAGCTCGGCGAGCGGATGGCGCGGCAGCTCGAGCAGTATGCGGCGGCCAAGGGCATCCCGCTGTCGCTCGAACGAGTCGACTCGGCGCTGCTGCTCGGAGAGGGAGAGCTGTCGGGGCTGACGCTGGGCCCGGTGCGGCTTCCGAGCACACCCTACGAGGTGACGGCGAAGGTGAAGCGGGCCCATGTTCGCCTCGAGCCGGCCGGGCTGATTCGCGGTCTGGTGGACCTCCGCGAGATCGTTCTCTCCGGGGTGGAGGTGAGCGTGACGCAGGCCCCCGCACCTGCCGCCGCGCGGCCGCGTGGCCCGGCAAGTGCGAAGCCGGCTGCGAAGGCGGAGCCGCGGGTTGGAGCCACGCCGACGCTGCGGCTCGACGGATTGACGGTGCGGCTCGATGACGCCACCTGGAGCTTCGACGCGCTGCTGCCCACGGCGGAGCAGAAGACGACCCGGTCGGGGAAGGTGACCTTCGCCCAGTTCACAGGGCCTGCGACCGGCGCGGCGCAGCCGGGTTGGCAGGGTCGGCTGCGCATCGAAGACAGCGAGGGCTGGGCGGCAGACGGCAACCTGGCGCAGAGCGATGCGGAGGCGACCCGGCTGGTGGGCTCCCTCTTTGCGCCGGGGCAGGAACGGCCGCTGATGCAGCTCTCGACCGGGCTTGCGCGCACGCAGGGAGGCATGGCGCTCGAGGGGGTGCGCTGGCTGCTCCACTCCTCCAAGGAGGAGCCCGAGGCATGGGCGACGGTCGCCTCCATGACGGCCTCCTGCGAGCGGTCCGACTGCACCGTGGCCGCCCGCGACCTGGAGCTGGTGGCTGAGGGGCGCGGTCACATGCGGCTGCGCGAGGCGCGGGTGAACCGGAGCGGTGGAGATCTGGATGGCCTGCTCCGCTGGGGGACCGCCGAGCGTGGTATCGACCTGCAGGGGAGCTGGCTGTCGAAGGGCTCCTTCACGGCGAAGCTGTCTGCGCTGCAGGCCGACCCATCAGACTTCTTCTCGCGCGACACCGGGGCGCTGCGCTGCCCGCCGGCCATGCTCAACGGCGCGCGGAAGGCCGGCTGCGGCGCCGAGAACTGGACCCGCGCGCTGCCCATCGGCGGCACCATCAACGGGACACTCAAGGTGCTCGGCAACCGCGATGGCGCAGAGGCGGATGGCGCGGGTTCGCTGACGGAGGGCAGGCTCTCTTGGAAGAGTCTGGCGGCGAAGCCCATCGAGAAGCTCGACGGGCGGCTCAAGCTGGCCGGAGGCTGGAGCTGGCGCGACCACAAGTTCTGGCTCGAGGAGACGACGGTGACGACGGGTGCAGCGGTGGTGGTGGTCAAGGGCTTCGGCGACCTCCCCGGAAAGGGTGCGACGGGCGAGCTCAGCATGCACATGGCTCCCGTGGCCGTGACCGCACTGCGCGACTCGCTGCCGCCCGGGATGATGCCCTGGCTCGAGGGGGCGACGATGTCGGGCAAGGTGGGGTTTGAGGCGTTGATGCGACTCGACGCGGCCTCGCCGGGGCTCGCGGCGAGCCAGTTTAAGCTCCTGCAGGAGGAGCTCACGCTCTCGGATCTGGCGGGCATCAGCATGCCCCTCTTTGTGGATGGCCAGATCGTCTCCCTGCCCCGTCCCGCCGGCAGCGCCTTTCCCGCGTTGCGCGAGGGGAGTTGGGTAGCGCTTCGTCGGCTCCCGCGGCATGTGGCGCGGACGATCCTCGCAGCGGAGGATGATGGCTTCTTCAACCACCGCGGCTTTGACTGGCGTGGCATCCAGCGGGCGATGGCGAAGGACTATGCGGCGGGCGCCTTTGTGGCGGGCGGCAGCACCATCACGCAGCAGGTGGCGAAGAACCTCTTCCTCTCGTCGGAGCGGTCGATCTCGCGCAAGCTGCAGGAGATGCTGCTCACCTACCTGCTCGAGAACCAGCTGACGAAGGAGGAGGTGCTGGAGGTCTATCTCAACACCGCCCGTTTCGGCCGCTCCGTGGTGGGCGTGGAGGCGGCGGCGCGCCACTACTTCGGCCACCCCGCGGCAGCGTTGACGCAGGCGGAGTCGCTGGCGCTCGCGGTGCTGCTTCCGGCCCCCGCGCGGTTCGGCGAGCAGCTGGAGAAGCGGGCCTTTGACGACTCGCGCATGGAGAAGCTGGAGCACATCGTTGCCAACCTCGAGCGCGATGGCTCGATCAGCGAGCGCGATGCGGCCTACCTCCGCGGCCTCGTGGAGCGCCAGCAGTTCTCGCGGCAGGTCGTGGCACAACCCGAACCGGTGAGCGAGCGCGAAGTTCCCACCCGTGCACTGCCGTAGGGCCGGAAGTAACGCGCTGCGCCTTGAAGGGAGCGGCGTGCGGGGATAAGCGGCCGCGCACAGCAGTCATCAGCAAGCAGCGAAGGAGTCGTCATGCGCATCGGGGTTCCCAAAGAGGTGAAGGTTCATGAGTACCGCGTGGGCCTCGTGCCGGGCGGCGCGCAGGTGCTGGTGCGTGACGGCCACACGGTCTTTGTGCAGGCGGGTGCCGGCCTCGGCTGCGGCATCACCGACGAGGCCTACGAGGCGGTCGGCTGCACCATGCTCCAAACGGCCGATGAGGTCTGGGCCGCGGCCGAGATGATCATCAAGGTGAAGGAGCCTTTGGCCGAAGAGTATGGCCGGATTCAGCGCAGGCAGACCATCTACACCTACTTCCATCTTGCGGCTGTCCCGGAGCTCGCGCCGGTGCTGCTGGAGAAGGAGGTGACCGCGATCGCCTACGAGACCATCCAGCTCCCCGACGGCAGCCTGCCGCTGCTGCAGCCCATGAGCGAAGTGGCGGGCCGGATGTCGATCCAGGTGGGCGCTCGCTGCCTCGAGAAGGAGTTTGGCGGCCGCGGCGTGCTGCTCGGCGGCGTACCGGGCGTTCCGCAGGCCAAGGTGGTGATTGTGGGCGGCGGCACGGTAGGCACAGAGGCCGCGAAGGTGGCGGTCGGCATGGGCGCCCGGGTGACGGTGCTCGATGTGAATGTGAACCGTCTGCGCTACCTCGACGACATCTTCCAGAACCGGCTCCAGACCGTCTATTCCAACCCGCAGACGCTGCTCGAAGAGGTGTCGGCTGCCGACCTGGTCATCGGCTCGGTGCTGATCCCCGGCGCCCGTGCCCCCAAGCTGGTGAGCGAGGCGGTCATCCGTCAGATGCTGGCTGGCTCGGTGGTGGTGGATGTGGCGGTGGACCAGGGCGGCTGCTTCGAGACCTGCCGGCCGACGACCCACAGCAACCCGACCTACACGGTCCATGGTGTGGTCCACTACTGCGTCACCAACATGCCGGGCGCAGTCGCCCGGACGAGCACCTACGCGCTCACCAATGTGACCATCCGTTACGCGCGGGCGCTGGCGGCCAAGGGGCCCGAGGAGGCCGCACGGACCGACAAGGCTCTGGCGCTGGGCTTCAACACCTTCGGCGGCCATGTGACCTACGAGGCCGTGGCACGCGACTTAGACCTGGGCTACCGCTCTCTCGAGAGCCTGCTGAAGTAGCCCACCGATCGCACGGCGAGAGAGATTCGTCGTGGCAGTTGAAATAAGGTGGGTCGTCCTTAGGTTCTACCCTTACGAAGGCCGGTCGTTCCGGTCTTGATTCGTCGAGGAGTTCGCGATGTTCGGACGCTCCAAGCCCAACCCGATTGATGCCGTCTTCCGCAAGGAGGCGATGGTCCACGCGCCCGCCCTCTTCGGCGCGGCGGTCCGCTTCACCCGCTCCTCGGCCGATGCCGAAGACCTGGTGCAGGAGACGATGCTCAAGGCCTACACCCACTTCCACCGGTATGAGCCGGGGACCAACTGCCGTGCCTGGCTCTTCAAGATCCTCACCAACACCTTCATCAACCGCTTCCGGTCGAAGCAGCGTGAGCCCATCCTGCTGGGCGACAGCGAAGAGGGTGCCTCTCTCATCGAGAACATCGCAGCCTCGCAAGAGCCCTCGGAGCTCGATGGCCACTCGACGGACGACGGCACGATGCGCGAGCTGTTCAGCGATGAGGTGAGCCGTTCGCTGCTCCGCCTGCCGCTCGACTTCCGCATCGCGGTGATGCTCTGCGACGTCTACGACTTCTCGTACAAGGAGTGCGCCGACATCATGGAGTGCCCGATTGGCACGGTGATGAGCCGGCTCTACCGGGGGCGGCGGCTGCTACGCGGCATGCTGGCAGGCTATGCGCTCGAAACGGGTGCCATCCGCGACCTCGACCACGAGACGGTCTCGCAGATTGAGAGCGATACGGACAACACGGTCAACCTCGCCGCTTGGCGGCGGGCGCACGGTTAGGAGCGGGTCGTGGACTGCAAGGCCTTCACAGAACACCTCGAGTTCTACCTCGACCGCGAACTGGGCGAACCGGAGCGGACCGAGGTTCAGGAGCATGCGCTGGCCTGCGCCAGCTGCGGCGCTTTGATTGCGAAGCAGCGGGAGTTCCGCGGTCGGCTGCGCAGCTCGGCCAAACAGGCGGCGCTGCCGGGCGCGATGGCCGCCCGGCTTGAGGCCTCGCTGATGAAGCAACAGCCTGACCGCCCTGCCGCCCTGCCCTCGCGCACCTACCGCCCCTACCTCCTGGCTGCAGCCGCGCTGCTGCTTGGGGCAGCGGCGCTCCGCGTCGCGCTGCGCGATGATGCCTCGGTACCAGAGAGCAGCCTCGCCTCGCGGGGGCTTCGCGACTGGGTGGTCCCGCAGCGAAACAGCGGCGATCCGCTCGTGGTACAGTCTGCCGCCTGGCATCAGCGCAATGTCCCCGTTGAGGTTACCGGCCCCAACCAGGCCTCGGTCGAGAACTGGTTTTCGGGCAAGGTCGACTTCCCGCTCCACATGCCGCGGCTGGGTCGCGGAGCGACGCTTCTCGGCGGCCGGATGACGACCGTGGCCAACCGGCCGGCGGCGCTCCTCTTCTACGATGTCGACGGCACGAAGCTCTCGGTGCTGGTGACAGACGAGGCCTCGGGCGAGCGCGGGACACCGCTCCGCGTGGGCAAGCAGCGGTCGCTCTACCTCGACAACACCACGACGCCCTTCGCTGTGGCGACGGAGCGGCGCGACGGTCTGACCTACGCCTACACGAGCAACCTGCCGAGCGAGGATCTCGTCCGGTTGGTTACCTCGGACTAGGGCGTGGTGGGCGCTGCGGGTAGCGGCGTCTCGGTCCAAGCCAGGGCATGACTCTCGTTGCGCCGGAAGCGTCCGTGACCGGCGGGGAGCCGGCCCTCCGCGGTTGCGCGCCACTGCAGGTTGAGTTGGGGGATAAGCCCCGCATCGAGGTCGGCGGAGAGGTGGCCCGTGCCGGTCAGCGTCGCGGTTGCAGCCTCGTTTGCTACAGGCACGCCGACGGAGCCTGATGGCAGCAGATCGAGCTCGGTGAGGCCTGCTGCGGCGCTCCCCGCGGTGCGGACAACGAGGCGTGCGCGCGACTCGGGCGGCAGGCCGAGCTGGCGGGCAACGCCACGAACGCGGGTGTAGCCGCCGTCGCCGCCGAGGCGTCCCTCGAACCACCAGGCCGACCACTCAGGCAGGAGCCAGAAGGGGGGTGCGATGCTCCCCTTGATGGCTGTGCAGTTCCAGCTTTCATCGCCTTCGCATTGCCAGCGGTCGCCTGCGAGCGGGAGTCCGGGGAGGCGGGTACGGGGCGTTGCGCCGGGCTGATTGACGGTGCGAAAGAGCAGGTCGTAGCGGCGCGCTTCGCGGCGCGAGCCCGACAGGAGTGTGATTTCGACCTCCACTTCGAAGCGGTCGGTCCAGCGGGTCGCACTCTCGACCTCGCCTCGGACGACAGCGGCCTCGGTGGTGAGGCTGTAGGTAAGCTTTCGGACCCAGCGGGTGCCGGGCGACAGGCGGGGGATGAGCCGGAGTATCGGAGTGGACAGCGCGGGTGCAGCAGCCGGCTCCGCAGAACCGTCGGCGGCAGGCTCGGGGGGGGCCTCGTTGGCGGCCGGTGCAGGGGCTGGCGAGGGCTGATCAGACTGGGCCGCGAGCGGCGGCGCCAAGAGCAGCAGCAGGGCGGTGATGAGGGGTCTGATGGAGGAGCCGGTTGCCATGGCGGAGGCGCTAGCAGATGGGGCTGCCGGAGCGCTAGGCTTGGCGTGAGACATTGCGCCAATCGACACGACTTCGTAACAATGGGGCGATAAAGCGCGGCTGTACCTACTCGGTACACCGCCCAGATGGCGGTCACTCTTCAGCCCCGTGAAGCACATGAGCGAGAAGATTCTCATCGTGGATGACGAGTCAGACCTGTTGAAGTTGCTCGATTTCAGCATGCGAGGCGCGGGATTTGAGACGGTGCTCGCGCGAAACGGCAAGGATGCGCTTACGCTTGCGCGGCAGCAGAAGCCCGACCTGATTCTGCTCGATCTGATGCTGCCCGATATCCAGGGCATCGACGTCTGTCGGACGCTGAAGGTAGACCCGATGACCCGGAGCATCCCGATCATCATGGTGACAGCCAAGAGTGCAGAGATTGACCGTGTGGTGGGCTTTGAACTGGGCGCCGACGACTATGTCTCCAAGCCCTTCAGCCCTCGCGAGCTCGTGCTGCGCGTGCGTGCGCTGCTCAAGCGGACGACGCGGGCGTCGGACCCCGAGGATGACGGCCCCAGCGTGCTGAAGTTCGGCGATGTGACGGTAGATCAGGCGCGCCACCGTGTTTGGGTACTGGACGAGGAGATCCCGGTCACGGCGCTGGAGTTCCGCCTCTTGCAGACCTTCATCCGCCGGCGGGGTCGGGTGCAGTCGCGCGAGCGGCTGCTGGACGATGTCTGGGGCATGGATGTGGAGGTGACGACCCGCACGGTCGACACCCATGTGAAGCGGTTGCGCGAGAAGCTGGGCGAGGCAGGCCGTTACGTTGAGACGGTACGCGGCGTTGGCTACCGCTTCTCGGAGACGCCCGACGGCACCTCGAACTAGGGCGGCTGTGACCATCCCTCTGACTGATGGCGGTTCTGCATGCTGCTGACCGACCCCATCGCGTGGCTCTGCGCGGCGTCGCTTGGCTATGCCTTCTGGCAGCGGGCGGCACGGAAGCGGGAGCAGGGTGAGACACGGGATGGCGTCGCGACGCTTCGCCGGCTGCTGGAGCAGGAGCCGGCGGCAGGGAGGTCGCTGCCTGCGGTGGCCCGGGTTTTGGCGCGGGAGACCGCGGCGCTGCGCCCTCGGATAACGCTGCTGGAGCTGATGCTGGCGGAGTCGAGCGCCGGTCTGATGGTGGTATCGCGCGACCAGGCGGTACTGGCGGTGAACACCTCAGCGCTGCGCATCCTGGCGGCGGCCACGCTGAACGCCGGAGATGCCGCGACACAGCGCTTGAGCCGGCTCGCCCCCCACCCCGCGCTGATTGAGTGTGTGGAGCAGACCTTCGTCACCAACACCGCGCGGGAGACGGAGTTTGAGATCCGAAAGGCGAGCGGACGCAACGCGGTCGCGGTGGCAACGCGGCTGCTCCGGCGGGACGATGCACCATACGCCTGCATGCTGACCATTGTGGATGTAACACAGCTCCGGCAGCTCGAGCGGATGCGGCAGGACTTTGTTGCCAACGTGAGCCACGAGCTGCGCACCCCCATCACGGCGATCGTTGGCTGGGTAGAGACGATGGCGGGCATGGAGCTTGGCCCTGCGGAGCGCGAGGTGCTGGAGACGGTCGATGCGCAGGCGGGACGGCTGGAGTCGCTGGTGAACGACCTGCTGATGCTTGCGCGGCTGGAGAATGTGGGGCTGCAGGAGGCCTTTGTAGAGCTCGACATCGAGCACCTCTTTGGTGATGTGATCGACTCGGTGCGGGAGCAGGCCGACGGGCAGGGGATCGCGCTGGCGGTCGAGGTCGATGCCGCTGCCCGCTACGTCATGAGCGAGGCGCGGGCGCTCACCTATGTCATCCGCAACCTGGTGGAGAACGGCATCAAATATACGGGGTACGGCGGACGAGTGATGCTCCGAGCCGACGTGGCGGAGACGGGCGAGCTGCGCATCGCCGTGAGCGACACCGGCGTGGGCATCGCGAAGCAGCATTTGGGGCGCATCTTCGAGCGGTTCTACCGGGTCGATCCGGGCCGCAGCCGCGACATGGGTGGCACGGGGTTGGGGCTTGCGATCGTGAAGCACTTTGCGACGGCGCTTGGAGGCCGGGTGGAGGTGGCGTCGGAGCCGGGCCAGGGGTCGGTCTTTACGCTGCTGGTGCCGCCTGCGAGCTGGAATCCGCCCAACGAGGAAGAGCCGACGAGCGCGCCTCCGGAGAGGTGAGCGGAGCGGGCTGCGCGGGCGCTAGCGGCGGCGCTTGGGCGGGGCGGCAACCGGGCGGGCGCCTACGCCACGGGGAGCCCGTGCACTGGCTCCCATGCCGCTCAGGCGGGCGGCTGGCGAGTCGGCGAGGAACTTGGCGGTGCGGGCCGCGGCCGCGGCATCCTTGATCTCCTGCTCTGTGAGGGGAACCGGCGTGCCGGAGCCCTCTGCTTCGGGGACGATCTCGCCGCCGCCCTCCCCTTCGCCTGCGGGATCGGGCACGAGACCCTCCGCAGCGAGCTCTTCGGCGCTGAGCGCAGCGACGTCACCAGCGGCGGCGCCCTCTCCGCTCTGGTTGGCAAAGCGGATGGGCTGGCGGAGCCCCTGTGCGACCTCGGCTTCGCTCAGCCTGCCCCGCTTGCCCATGCCGCGGATGGTGTAGTCGACCACCTCGCGGAACCAGGGCGGGACGCCGGTCTGGCGCTGGTTCTCGCGGCGCAGCGGCGCGGGCGAGATGCTGCTGATCCAGACCGACTCCGCAAGCGTGAGCTCGTGGGGCTTTTTGTTGAAGTAGTACTTGGCTGCGTCGGCGAGGCCATTGATGCCTTTGCCCCACTCGATCATGTTGAGATAGACCTCGAGGATGCGCGGCTTGGGGACGACCCGGTTGAGCCAGTAGGTGAGGAAGATCTCCTGGAACTTCCGCTCCACGGCCCGCTCGTGGGAGAGGAAGACATTCTTTACCAGCTGCATGCCGATGGTGGAGGCGCCGCGGCCTAGCTTGCGGCGGTTGATGGCCTCTTCGATGACCCGGCGGAGCTCGGTCATGTTGATGCCACTCTCCTTCTGAAAGAAGGCGCCGTTTTCGCGGTAGAGCTGGGTGGCGACGAGGTAGTAGTTCATCTCTTGGAAGGCGACCCAGCCGTTGCTTGCGCTGCCGTCGGGGATGTCGCCCGGCAGGTCAGGGGCGTCGGGGGCGTCGGCATCGGGCTGGCCGTACATCCAGCCGCCCGGGGCCCGCATGTAGAGCTCTCGGGTGACGGAGCCCGCAGCGCCCGTGAAGGTGAAGCGAAAGTCGCGGTTGAGGCGGCGGACGTCGACGGGATCGGGGAGTGAGGTGAGGGCGAGAGAGTCGTCGTGGATCTCGAAGGTGCGCGGCTCCTCGATGGAGACGCGGACCCCCTTGTCGGTCTCTTTGACGCCAACAGCGACGTCGAGGTCGAATCCCCAGGTTCCGGCCATGCGGGTGCCTTCGAGCTCGGCGCGGAGGGAGGGCGGGATGGCCCCAAAGAGGCGCATCGCGTCGACCTCGGGGACGGCGGCGGTGAGGTCGATGCGGTCGGTGAGGGGCCACTTGGAGAGGTTGAACTTTCCGAGGGCGAGCTTGAAGGAGAAGGGGATGCCGTTGAAGCTGCCATCGCCCTTCTCCCAGCGGAGGCTCTTCTTGTCTGCACCACCGCGGACAGCCTGCCAGTCGTAGGAGAGTTCGCCCACTTCGAGCGGGGCGCGCAGCCCCTTGTGTGAGAGTTTGAGGTCGCGGAGCGAGGCCTTGCCGGCGAAGGTGATGCCGGGCCCCTTGTCGTCGGAGCGGTAGTCGATGTTGAGGTTTGCGACCCCCTCGTGGGGGCCGTCGTCGTTGCCGACCAGGCCGCTCAGGAGCTGGCCTACGCCGACGTCGATGGCGTCGAGTTTGAGATCGAGTTTGCTGTCTGCATGGTTCCACGCTGCGGTGAGTGCGGCAGTGCCGGCGCTCTGGCCATCTGCGGTGAAGCGGCTCGCGAAGGTGAGGTCGATCTGCTTCGTCCGGAGCGCGTAGCTGAGCGCGTCGAACTCGAGCGCGATCGGCGTTGCCTTCTGGTCGGCGCGGCGGTCGTGGTAGCTGACCTGGAGGCCCGGGAGTTCGATCTGCTGCGGCAGCTTTTCATACCATTGGCGCTTGGCCCAGAGTCCGGGGGATGCCCGCTTCTTGGGGGTCTTGGGGGCGGGTGCTGCAGCCGCAGCGGGAGCCGCGGCGGAGGGAGCGTTGAGGCCGAGGAGCGCGCCGAGCGGGCCAAAGCCCTGCTCGTCGCGGGTGACCTGCAGGTTGAGGCCATCGACCCGTGCGGAGGTCATGTAGAGCTGCTCCAGATCGCGGGTGAGTTCGGAGAGGACGAGCAGGCCACTGTCGAAGCGGAGGAGCGGTTCGGCACCCGGTCGGCCAACCTTCCCGCCCTCGGCGATGAGGGTGGTTGGCCAGACGCCGCCGATACCCTCGAAGGAGGCGGAGAGGCCGCCGATCTTGTCGGTGGAGACGATGACGGGGGAGTTTCCGCGGGCAAGGATGCGTGGTCCGGGCTCTTCGATGCTACGCGAGATGCGGAGCTCGTAGGCCTCGGGGAGTTCGACCTTGGCGGGGAGTGCGGCGAGGGTGGCGGGACCGACGCGGAAGCGGACCTCGGCGTAGGCTTCGAAGGCCTCGGGGGTGCCGGAGAAACGGCCTGAATCGACCTCGATGCGATCGGTGGGGAGGTTCTGGTTGGCGAGGTCGATGACGAGGTCGTCGAGTCGGATGATGAGGTCGTCGGGCGCGCGCTTGGGTGCGTCAGAAGGCGCGGCTGGCTCTTTGGCCTTTTTGGAGCGGAGGAGCCCTTTGAGACGGTCGGCCTGTTCCTTGGGCGCGCCGTGCTCGGCACCGGCAGAGACGACGACCTGCGAGAGCGATAGGGACCTGAGGCTGGGGCGCCCCGAGAAGAGCGAGAGCCAGCGCGGCGCCGCGGCGACCTTGCCCACGCAGACCCAGTCGGCGGCGGGCGTCATGGAGGGGTCGGAGAGGCAGACATCGGCAATGACGACGTCGCCCCATGGTCGGACGGAGATACCGCCGAGCCGGAGCGGGATGCCGCGCTCGCTGGCCTTGGAGGCGACGAGGCTGCGGATGGCCGGCCCGGCGACGACGGAGGCGATGAGGGAGAGGAGGAGGAGGAGGGTAACAAGTCCGAGCAGGATGAAGGCGGCGCGGCGCCAGCGGGGGCTGAGGCGGGGGGCGGCCTGGCCTTTGGCGACGGGCTTGGTGGTCATGCAGCAGACTTGGGGAGCGGGTGCGGAGAGCGGATCACCGTTCGGATGATTGCTTGGCAGCGAGAGGGCCCATACCATAGGGGGGAGGTCGGGCAAGAATCGCCCGCAGGGAGCAGGCGAGATGGGCAGCATTCGGACTCGAATCAGGGAGCGTCTGGCAAGGGAGGCCAAGGCGCGCGGGCTGGACGCGGAGGGTCTCCGCGCCCTGTTTCAGCGGCCTGAGACGCAGCAGGTGCTGCGGGCGCTGATGGCGGCGCAGGGTCGCCTTCTTCGCGAGCTTGAGGCTGCGCGGCTGGCCTCGCAGCAGGGCGGTGGCGCAGTCGTGGTGGACGACCTCGCGGAGCAGAAGGCGCAGCTCCGAGAGATCACCGAGGCGAAGCGAAACCGCTCGTAAGAGGGGGACTGATTTGGCCCGTTGCAATGGGATGAATCGGCGCGCATAATCGCGCTCATCAGGTGCACGACGAGACCCGTCAGAAGTGCGAAGAAGGATGGTGGTTGAGATGGAGAAAGCAGTCTGGGATTACATCCACGCCTACGCATCACCCGCTCTGCCGGAGCAGATCACCTTCTTCGACAAGTATGACAAGACGCTTTACCGCGACGTGTCGCTGCAGACGATCGGCCAGCATGGCTGGGAGCTGGTGACGGTGCTTCTGGGGCGTGATCCGGAGACGAAGGAGGCTCGCTACGAGTACTTCTTCAAGCGGAATCGGGCGATGGGCTACTCGTCGGGCCTGGGCAACACCGGCGCGAACTAGTCCGCGTGACGGACGGTCTGGCGCTGCCAGCGGCCGTCGACGAGGATCATGCGGGTGGGTCCGGAGACGGGCTGGTCGCTGGGGTAGTCTGCGTCGCCGGGCAGCAGGAGCCGCGGTGGGCCGTTGAGCTCGAGCCGTGGCAGGACGGGGTGGAGCGGTTGCGCGTCTGCCCAGTCGTGGAGCGGGAGGCCGGCCGTGAGCTGCGCTGCGAGGTCGGCGAGGAAGTAGAAGGTGGGGGGCGAGAGGAGCATGTCGGAGGTGGCATACTCCTGCAGCGCATCGACGGGCCGCCTCCAGCGGTGCTCCACCATCTCGAAGCCGTCGGGAGCCGCCTCCTGGCCGTGGGGATGGGGGGCGAGGTAGAAGCGGGTATCGAAGCGGCGGCGCTCGACGGCCGGGGTGACCCAGCGGGCGAAGGGGCGGAGGTCGTGGAGTCCGGGGCGGAGGCGGAGGGCTTGCAGCGCCTCGGCGAAGGGGGCCTCACTGGCGCGGAGGGCCTCGGCGTGGGCGGGGGTGGCGGGCTGGCCCTGCTGGTCGGTTGCGAGCAGCAGCCCCGACTCTTCGAAACACTCGCGGAGTGCGGTCCAGCGGGCCGCAGTATCGAGGTCACCCGCTGCTGCGTCGAGGTCTGCAGGGTCGAGCCGGCCGCCCGGATAGACGAACATGCCGGCCATGAACCCTGCGGTATCGCCGCGACGGAGGAGGAGGACCTCTGCGCCGGCACCCGCGCCTCGGACCACCACGACGGTGGCAGCGTGACGCACCTCGACCAGCTCGCTCACTGGAGGTCTTCGTCGGGCCCGAGCATCCAGTCCGGGTCGGAGGGATCGGCGTGGAAGCGGAGCTGTTCGACCGACTCGATGAGCGACACGGCGCCGCCCGCTGCGATGGGACGGTAGAGGAGCGCGAGCTCCGCGAGGCTCATCTCGACCGCATGGACGGGGGTCTGCAGCGGGAGCGCGCGGAGCTGCTTTGCCTGCCAGCGGGTCAGGAAATCGGTGTCGCGGCCGACCCAACGGGTGAGCGCCTCGACAAGGTCGGCGAGGTCGGCTGCGTCGGGCGGGTGGAGGCGTGCAGCGGCTGCGAGGGTGGCGAGCCGGACGGTGCGCTCGAAGCTGGCGAGGGCGGCTCCGAGCTCGGCGGCAGAGCAGTCTGCGGCCAGGAGCGGGAGGAGCTCCCTGGGCTCGGCGACGCGGAGCGAGGCGATGAGGGCACGCAGGCCGGCGGCTTCGGGCGGAAGCGGCGGCAGGAGCGTCGTGAGGGCCGCGTCGGGGCGGAGGATGAGCGAGTCGGCGCCGACGGCCAGCATGGTCTCGCCAACGCCCCCGTCCTGCAGCAGGACGAGCGTGACTTCGCGTGCGAACTCGCGGACGAGGCCGAGGAGGCGGGAGGCGGCTTCGGCGCTGAGCGACGGCGCATGGACGAGCAGTTCGAGGCGGTCGACCGGTCGCGACGGCATGGCCGAGAGCTGGGCCGCGAGCGCATCGAGCAGCGAAGGCAGCGCGCGGGTTGCTGCCGGCGTGAGCGAGAGCACCAAAGCGGTGGCCTGGCGGCTCTCCTCCCACTGCCGCAGCTGCGGCTTGCGCGAGGCCCGCCCCGCCAGCAGGGCGCGTCGCTGTTCGGCGAGACGGAGCGCCTCCACGCTAGACGCCGAACCGCTCGAAGAGGCGGCCCCAGCGGATACCGCGATCGCTCACCAGCACCTCGTCTGCGCCGAGATGGTCCATGACCGAGCGCAGGAGCATGGCGCCTGCGGGGAGGACGTCGGCCCGCTTTGCAGGCATACCGGCGAGCGACTTTCGCTGGCTCAGGCTGAGTGCGAAGAGGGCGTTCTCGATGCGGGTCACTTCGGCGCGCGAGAGGCGGTGGCCGTGGACGAGGTCGGCATCATAGTCGACCAGTTCGAGCGAGAGCGCGGCAAGTGTGGTGACCGTGCCGGCGACGCCCACCAGGAGCGGCGGCGGGACGAAGCGCTTCACCGAGGCGCGGGAGAGCGCATCTGTGATTGCAGCCTGCAAGGCGGCGCGATCGTCGGCCGAGATGGGGTCGGCGGTGACGCATCGCTCGGTGAGCCGTACCGCGCCGACATCGAGGCTGACGACGGCGTGGCTGCCGTCGGGGAAGGCGTCGATGAGCTCGGTGGAGGCGCCGCCGATGTCGACAATCTGGGCGCGCGTCAGATCGGGGAAGGAGCCGCGGGTGGCAAGCAGGCTGAGTTCGGCCTCATGCTCTCCCGAGATGACATCGATGGAGGTACCGATGAGCAGCGAGAGTTCTACTGCTGCCTCGGCGCCGTTGGCAGCCCGGCGGAAGGGGGCGGTGCCGGTTGCGATGCGGTGGTGGACGGCGAAGTCCTGCGCGAGTTCGTCGAACCGGACGAGGGCCTCTGCGGTCCGTTCGAGCCCTTCGCGGAAGAGGCTGCCATGCTTGTCGAGCCCCTCGGAAACGCGGGTGATCTCGGCCTCGTCGGTGACAACATGCCAGCCCTCTGCGCCACGCTCGGCGATGAGCATGATGACGGTGTTGGAGCCGATGTCGAAGCTGGCGACACGGGTGCCGACGGCGAGCGTGGAGGGCTGGAGCGTCATCGGCCCTTCACCTTGAACTCGGCGCGGCGGTTGAGGTTGTCTTTGTCGCTGGCGGGCAGCTCTTCGCCGTAGCTGACAACGCGGAGGCGGCTGCGGTCGAGCCCGAGCGAGGCGAGGTAGTTGACGACGACGCGGGCGCGGCGCTCGCCGAGGGCGAGGTTATACTCGGTGGAGCCGGCCTCGTCGCAGTGGCCCGCGACGGCGAGGGAGACCGCGGGGTTGAGTTTGAGCCAGGCGGCGTGGTCGCTGAGGATGCGCGCGGCGCTGGTGGAGATCTCGAAGGAGTCGAACTCGAAGTAGACGGTGGTCCAGGTGTGGGGTCCGCCTTGGCCCTCGGTCGCCGGCTCCTCTGCGCCCATCTCCTCCTCTGTGCCATACTCCTCGGTCGGCGACTCGGGCTCGACCGGGGCAAGTTCTTCGCCATCTTCGCGGCAGTCGGGGTTCTGGCTGGCGGCCTCACGCGCCTTGTCTGCCTGTGCACGCGCGGCGTTGGCGAAGCGTTCGGCGGCCTTGTAGTCCTTGGCCTCGTAGGCGGCCTGCGCCTGCTCGACCAGGAGTGCGGCGGCCCGGTACTCCGCAGGAGCGCAGTGCTCAGCGTTGGCAGCGAGCGTAAGCGCGCCGTGCGCATCGGTGAGCAGCCCCTCGGGCGGCGGCTTGGGGCAGCCTGTGAGCAGCAGCGCGAGCGCGGCGAAGCCGAGGGCAGCAACGGGAGAACGAGGTGTGCGAAATGCCATGATGGTCTCCGGCTGCACTACCGCTGCCAGGCGGGCTGTTCGAACCCGCTGCCAACGAGAGGGATCTCGGTCTGCGGGAATCCGCTGGCCGGCATGATGTAGAGCTTCTTCTTGCCGCCGCGGCTCGAGGAGAAGACGAGGAACTGGCCGTCGGGAGACCAGCTCGGCTCTTCGTTGTCGCCCTGGTCTTGGGTGAGTCGCTCGATGAAGCCGCTATCGACCTCCACGGTGAAGATGTCCTGGCGGACGCCATCGCGGCCGGTGAAGGCGATGAGGTCGCCGCGCGGAGACCAGTCGGGGGTGGTGTTGTAGGAGCCGCGGAAGGTGAGGCGGCGCTCGCCTGTGCAATCGGCGTTCATGACAAAGACCTGGGGGCCGCCGCTGCGGTCGGACACAAACGCGATGCGGGAGCCGTCGGGCGACCAGGAGGCGGAGACATCTTCGGCAGTGTTGTTGGTGCAGCGCCGGAGCGCGCTGGTAACCGGGTTGAGGATGTAGATTTCGGCGTTCCCGTCGCGGGTGAGGGTAAGGGCGATCTCGCCTGTTCCGGGCCGCACGGAGGCGCCCGAGTTGAGTCCGGGCTGCGCCGAGAGGGTGCGGAGCGACTTGCCGCCGGTGACGAGGTCGGGGTTGCCGCTGGCGAAGGAGGTGTAGACGAGCTGGGAGCCGTTCCAGGCGGGGAGGATGTTGATGGGGCCGACGCTGGAGATGGGCTCCACATGTGAGCCGTCGATGCCGGTGACGAAGACCTGCTTGGAGCCGCGGGTGCGGGCGACGTAGGCGATGCGGGTGCCGAAGAGGCCCTCGTTGCCGGTGAAATACTTCATGAGGAGGTTGATGAAGCGATAGACCTCTGGCTCGACTGCATCGAGTCCGACGGTGGTGGACTTGAAGCCGATGTCGACCTCTTTCTGGGTGTTCACATCGAAGAGTTTGATCTCGACGCGGGCCTGGTTGGTGGCCACCTTGAAGGCCGCTTTGACGACGAACTGGGCGCCAACATTGTACCAGTTTGTGAAGTTGGTGGAGGGGGCGGTGATGCCCTCGCGTGAGCTGTCGAAGAAGTATCGGTCTGGCGACAGCACGTTGAAGAAGCCCGCGATGCCAAGGCAGGTTCGGATGGTCTTGGCCATGGAGAGCTGGAGGCCGCGGGGGTCGGTTTCGCCGAGGTTGTAGGTGTCGGGGACGGCGATTTTGGTGAGCGCGTCGTAGCTGGAGGGGCGGACGACGATGGTGGTGAGACCCTCGGGGGCACGGTCGGGAGTGGTGGTTTGTGCCGCGGCAGGCGCGGCCGCGAGCAGGAGCACCGCCGCGAAGGCGGCGAGCAGGATTCGGGCGGCGGAGCGGGCGTGGTTCATGGATTCACTGGCACTTGATTTGGCTGTTGAAGCCCGACTTCTCAATCTGCGCCCGCAGTCCTGCGTCGGTGATGGAGTTCAGGTCGAGTCGGCTCTGGCCCATGGAGTAGCGAGAGCACATGGTTCGAACCGCACCATCGAACAGGGCATTTCCGCTAGGCGACTTGATGTCGCAGGTGGAGATGCGGCCCTGAACGGTGACGCGGACATAGACGGTTGCGGAGAGGGTCCGACACTCGCCGGGCGGGATGCCGGCAGGGGCGCGGAGGGCGCGCTGCAGCTGGGCGGTGATGCGGGCCATCTGGTTGGCGACGGCCGAGGCGGAGAGGCTGGTTCCGCCTTGGTGGCCGCTGCTGCTGCCCATAACCGGCAGGTTGTTTGTGGGGCGGAGCGGGTTGGTCTCGCCGCGGTAGGGTGTCGGGGTGGTGACCTTGGGCTTTACCTTCTCCGGCTGCTGCTCGAGCGTCTCCTTCTTGGGCTTCTTTGGCTCTTCGGGCAGCGGCTTGAGGGCGACGGTCTCTTCGTCGGGGGGCGCGACCTCTTTGGGCTGCTCGGGCTTGACCGGCTCGGGGTCGTCGAGCTTCTCGGCGGGTGCCGGATTTGCGATCCAGGGCAGCTGTCCATCCTTGGGCATGATCTCGCCCCACTTGAGCAGCTCGGCCTCGATCACGACAGGGGCGCTGGGCGCCGCAGCCGGCTCGCTCATGGAGCCCACAAGCGCGAAGCCGAGCACAACCGCGTGGGCGAGCAGCGTCAGGACGATGCCTGAGGCTGTCTCGGCGCCGGTGCGGCCGTGTCGCTCTGCGGCTGACTGTGGTTGATCGATCATCGCTTTGTCGGCTTCTTCTCGGGGGGTGCGGGGGCCTCGTCGGCGCCGTAGCCCGGGTTGGTGACCATGCCGAAGTTGGTAACGCCGGCTTTGCGAATTCGGTTCATCACGCCAACAACAAAGCCGTAGCGAATGTCTGCGTCGGCCATGAGGTAGAGGGTTTTGTCTTCCTGGAGCTTGGCGTTCTGGGAGAGTTTGCGCTCGATCTCATCGAAGCAGGGTTCGTAGGTGGCGGGGCCGGGCGCGGTGAGCGCGGCGCTGCAGTCGGTGATCTTCTCCTCGCCGATAAAGACTTCGAGCCGGGGGCTGATGGAGAGGATCAGCTTCTTGGCGTCGGCCGGCATCGGGGTGGGGTTGTTGGTCGTCTTGGGGAGGTTCATCTCCACCAGTTTCATCTGGTTTTGAGGGGCCATGAGCGGCGTGGAGATCATGAAGATGACCAGCAGCACGAGCATGACATCGACGAGCGGTGTGACGTTGATTTCGGCCACCGCGCCGCGCTTTCTTCCAACCGGGTTCATTCCCATGGTGCTACCTCCCTTGCTGCCGGAGCAGCCGCCCTGCCCTCACTTGAGGAAGTTGCGCTTGACGATGTTCAGGAAGTCGTTGGTGAAGCTCTCCATCTCCACCGAGAGGTCTTGAATCTTGGCGTTGAGGAAGTTGTAGGCGACGACGGCGGGGATGGCGGCACCGAGACCGATCGCGGTTGCGACGAGTGCCTCGGCGATGGGGCCTGCGACCACGTTGATGCCGAGCTGGGCGCCCGAGGCCTGGTTGGAGAGGTTGACGAAGGCCAACATGATTCCCCAGACGGTTCCGAAGAGGCCGACGAAGGGGGCCGCGGAGCCGATGGTGGCCAGAGCGGTGATGAGCCGCTCGAGGTAGGCGATCTCGGAGGCTGCGGCACGCCGGAGGGCGCGCTCGACATTCTCGATGGCGCCAAGCTGCGCGCCCATGTTGATGTCGGCCTCCTGCTGGCTGCGGAGCTTGCGGAGCTCAACGAAGCCGGCCTGGAAGACCTGGCTAACGGGGGAGTGGGGGAGCCGCTCAGCCTCTGCGTAGATGGCGTCGAGCCGCTTGCTGTCCCAGAAGATGGCGAGGAAGGCGCGCGTCTGGCGGTTGGCGCGCATCAGCTGGAAGGTCTTGAAGCCGATGACGAACCAGCTCGCGATGGAGGAGAAGATGAGCAGGGCGAGGACGGCGAGGACAACGCCGGAAGCATCGCCGAGCAATTCGATGATGCTCACCTGCTTGGCGGCCTCGGGGACGGCCTGCGCCAGAAGGAGGGAGAGGTGACTTTGCATGGCGTGCTCACAGCAACGGAGAATTGGGGTGGGATACCAACCCGCGGGGGGTGCCGCAAGGAACGGGCGATTGGCCCTGTGGTGCGTTACTGCGGCGGTGCCGAGGCGGGCAACGCGGCATCGGGGAGCCAGCGGAGGCTGAGGCCGAACCGGACGCCGGCGCCCCGCTCCACGTTGAGTTCGAGGCCGACCTTGCGCTGAAGCGGGATGCCCACTCGTCCGGTGAAGTAGCCGCCGAGCGCAGTGCGGCCCACGGGGCGGCTGTCGCGCTGTTCGTAACCGAGCCCGATGTTGACGCTGGTGGTGAAGTTTGCGGAGACCTCTCCGCCCACGGGGAGGCGCCAGACGAAGGCCTCGTCAGAGAGGCCGAAGCGGTCTGCAGGGTCGAAACGGAGCTGGGAGAGTTCGGCGCCGCCGTGGGCGCGAACGACGACGTTGGCGAAGTGGGTGGCGATGGAGCCAAGGTCGGCCTCGAGGGAGAGCCGGGGCTCGGCCGCGAGGCGTCCTGCTCCGGCCTCGGTAAGTCGCTCGTCGGTGAGCGCGGCGCCGAGCTCGATGTCGGTCAGCCCGCGCTTGCCGATGGGGATGCGGGCGGCTGTGTAGAGACCGAGGCGCTGGTAGCTGGCGGCCGGAGCCGCCTCGAAGTCGGCGGTCGCAACCAGGTGGCGGAGGCGGAGCGGGAGCGAGGCACCAAGCACCGTGACGCCGTCGCCCTGCAGGACGGTGGTTGCGTAGGAGAAGGTGGCGGAGAGCCCTTCGCTGCGGGAGCTGTTCTGAGGCAGGGGCGCGCCGGTACCGCGGAGGGTGCCCAGGAGG
>JBIIFW010000157.1:0-6029 GCA_044236985.1 Bradymonadia bacterium
TTTCTGCGTCGGCGCAGGCGATCTGCGAGCGTATCGCCGCCGAGCGAGCTCCCACCCGGGCCGCGGTTTGCGGGGCTGTTTGCCGGCTCGCCGAAGAGGGCGAAGAGGAGCGGGATGGGGGCGAGCGCCATCAGCACCTTGGTCGCTGCGGGCCAGGCGAAGTGGGCCTCGAGCTGGTGCTTTCCTGCCGGCGCTTCGACCGCAAAGTAGCCGGGGAAGACAAACTTGGTGGGGACCGGCGCGCCGTCGAGGGTGGCGGTCCAGAAGGGGTGGAAGGCGGTCTTTGCGACAATGAGGGCTGGTTCGCCGAGCTCGACCGTGGCTGAGACGCGGTCGCCAAGCGAGGAGGAGACGATGACCTTTCCTGCGGGAGGCGCGGTCTGCGAGAAGGTCTCGGCACGGGTCACCGAGCCAGGCGAGGTGGTGAGCTGCTCACGGGACCTGTCGTTGGTGACATCGAGGACGACCGTTGTGCCGGTGCGGGGGCCGTTTCCATTCAGCCAGGCGCGGATCTGTTCGCGTGCTTCGCGGGGTGTGGAGGAGAGGGTTCGTCCCTCACGCATGATGGCTACGGACTGCCCCGAGACAGGGAGTTTGGCGAAGATGTAGTCTTTGTTCCTGTGGATGATTTCGCGCTTGGGCTCGCCCTCGTCGAGGTTCTTGAAGGCGGTACCTGGGTCGTTGACCATGTAACGGAAGTCGTAGAGGTCGAAGAGGGCGGCGGCGTTCTTCGCCGTCGGATCGAAGTGCATGAGGAAGTAGAAGCCGAGCGAGTCGTGGAGGCCCACGCCGTAGGAGAGGCCGACGGGGCGGTCGCCGGTGTAGGCGAGGAGTCCGCCATGGTAATGGCCCTTCACGCCTGTCTTGGGGCCGACGAGGGTGCGCCCCTCGATGGGTGTTTCGCGCATCCAGCCGACGAGCTGGTCGTACTGGTCGAGATGGAGGGCCTTGGCCTTGTCGATGGTGCGGAAGGCGCCGCGGAGCTGCGGGCCGGCCTTCACGAGTGTGAAGCCGATGACGGCGATGAGGAGGATGGTCGGAACGGCGGTCGCGATGTTGCGCTGGGTTGCGGTCTCGGTGTGGAGAATGGTGAGGTCGCCGCGGCTGAAGGTGGCGGCGAGCCGCTCTTTGAGGCCCGCACCGCCGAAGCGGGTGGAGACGGCGAGGTAGAGCGCATGCGCCGCGGTGGAGATGCCGAGGGCGGCGAGGACCATGAGCAGGAACTGCAGGAGCGAGAGGTAGCGGAAGAGCTGGACGCTCTTGTGGAGGGGATAGAGGTCGATCCAGCCGCCGCCGAGGAAGCGGTCGACGAAGCCGTCGCCGGGTGCGATGGGCGGGTGGCCGAAGAGCGGCGCTCGGCCAACCATGCCGAGCAGAGAGAGCACGAGGCTGACAATGGTGGCGCGGCCGAAGGCGGTGTGGCGGAAGCGGGCGATGGCGACGATGAGACCGAGCAGTGCGCAGACCGACAGGATGGGTGCGGTGGTTCCATCGAGGAGGTCGCCTGAGAGGAGCGCGGAGAAGGTCTCGGACCAGCCGTAACCGTCAAGTCGTTCGCCGGAGCTGTTGGGCCAGCCACCGAAGTAGGCCTGGTTCTGAAAGAGGGCGATCTGCCAGGGTGCGACGAGCGCGAAGGCGACGGCTCCCGCACCGGCGAGCTTCTTCACGGAGGCGGCGCGGCCAGGCATGAGGAGCGCGAGGATGGCCATGATGGGGACCAGCGCGATGGCGTAGAACATGTGGCAGCCTGCGGTGAAGGCTGCGGCGAGCGCGGTGGTCCAGATGCGCCCTCGTTTGTCGATGAGCGCTACCAGTTCACCGAAGACAATGGGGAGCGCGACATTGCCCCAGTTCTGGGTGTAGAGGCCCACATTGAGGGAGGCCTTGACCGAGTATCCGAAGGCCATGCTGGCGCCGATCTCGGGGTTGATAACGAAGGGGGCGAGCGCACCTGCGATGGCGGAGGTGAGTCGGTCTGCGCCGGCACGACGGAGGCCGAAGGCGACGGCCCAGGGCTGCAGGGCGATCATGGCGACGGAGAAGAACTTGTAGGTGAAGATGGCCATCTCGGGCCCGCCGAGGAGCGCGCAGAAGGCTGCGCTCACAACGTGGGGGACGGGCTGGTAGTAGAGGCCGAGGGGAAAGCCGAGGTTGTAGTCGGTGGACCACCAGCCCTGGCCGTTCATGAGGAGCTTGGCGAAGGTCGCGATGGTCGCGGTATGGCTCGAGGCATCGTCGCCAAGCGGCGTACGGGGTCCGCCGTAGCCACGCGCTGCCTCGAGGACGACGAAGGTCGCGACGAGGAGGATGGTGATGGCGGTGGAGCGCGCGTCGAGTTCGGAGACCCGCACGGAGGGGGCCTGAGGGCGGGAGGGGGAATCCGAAAGGGACATGCGACCGGTGAGAAGAGAGAGCATGGAGCGTGACAGCGTCGGGTAGCCGCTCTACCCTCTTCGGGTGAGAGTTTCCACGACCGCGCGAAGGGGTGAACCGCGTGCGGTGCAATGAGGTGATGACGATGCTGCAACGGATGTTTCTGGTCTTGGCGGCGCTGGTTCTCTGGACGGGGTGCGGCTCGAAGGAGCCTGCCCAGGTAGCGGCCGTTCCCAAGCGCGGGCTGGTGGGCGCGGCCTGCGTTGCGGACACAGACTGCAAGTCGGAGCTCTGCGATCGCACGGTGCCCGGCGGCTACTGTTCGCGGCCCTGCGAGACCAACGCGGATTGCGGCCTCGGTGCTGTCTGTGACGGTGCTTCGGAGGGTGGTCTGGGTGTCTGTTTTCAGGCCTGCAAGAGCCAGCGTGAGTGCCGCTCGCGCGACTTCCAATGCTACGTTCTGGAGGGTGAGCAGGGCGTCTGCTCGCTCGATGTGGCCCGTGTTGCGCCGCAGTCGCCGAATGTGGGCGCGCCCTGCAGCGCGACCATTTCCTGCGCGGCTCCGCTCGGCCTCGATGCCTTCTGCGTGCCCGAGGTTTCGGCGAGCGGCAAGGCGACCGGCTATCGCGATGGGATGTGCGTTGCGACGGGCTGCACCGATGCTGCGAGCTGTGGCGAAGGTCTCGCCTGCGTGATCGGCGGCGCGCAGCCCTTCTGTGCGAAGGCCTGCGACTCGTCGAGCGACTGCCGCGCTGGCTACGACTGTGACACAGCGACCTCCGCCTGCCTGCCGACGAAGCGGTGAATTCGATGAGCAACCGACTGGCAAACGAGACGAGCCTCTATCTGCGGCAGCATGCGGGCAATCCTGTGGACTGGTTTCCGTGGGGTGAGGAGGCCTTCGAGCGGGCACGGTCGGAGGGCAAGCCGCTGCTTGTCTCGATCGGCTACTCGTCCTGTCACTGGTGCCATGTGATGGAGCATGAGTCGTTCGAGGACCCGGCGGTCGCGGAGATTCAGAACCGGCATTTCGTTTCGGTGAAGGTGGACCGCGAGGAGCGGCCCGATGTGGACCGGGTCTACATGTCGGCCTGTCAGCTGCTGACACAGCAGGGCGGGTGGCCGCTCAATGTATTCCTGATGCCAAACGGGCAGCCCTTCTTTGCCGGAACCTACTTCCCGCCTGATCCGCGCTACGGACGGCCGAGCTGGCGGCAGGTGCTGGAGGGCATCCATCGGGCCTGGACAGAGAAGCGGGAAGAGGTTGTAACCTCCGCGGCCGAGATCACCGCGGCGATTGCGCGCGAGGAGCGGGGAGCTAGCGCAGCGGCACCGAATCCTGGCGACCTCAAGCGGGCGGTGGTGCAGCTGATGGCGCGTGCCGATCGGGAGAACGGTGGCTTTGGCGGTGCGCCCAAGTTTCCGAACGTGATGAGCCTCGAGCTGCTGCTGCGTTCGACCGATCGCACAGGCGACCCGATGGCCGGCTCGCATGCGGTCATGACTGCAAAGCGGATGGCGGCAGGCGGCATCTACGATCAGCTCGGCGGCGGGTTCCATCGCTACACCGTCGATGGTGGGTGGGAGGTGCCTCACTTTGAGAAGATGCTCTACGACAACGGGCTGCTGCTGCGCCTCATTGCGGAGATGCTGCGGACCGATCCGCTGCCGGAGCTGGAGGTCGCTGCGCGTGGCGTGGTGCGCTGGCTCGACCGGGAGATGACGGCGGAGGATGGTAGCTTCTACGCTGCGCAGGATGCCGACTCGGAGGGCGAGGAGGGGAAGTTCTTCGTCTGGCGGCCCGCGGAGGTTTCGGCGGTTGTGGGAGCGGCCGATGCGCCGTTTGCCTGCCGGCTGCTCGACGTGCGTGACCATGGGAACTTTGAGCATGGTCAGAGCGTGCTCGCGCGCCGCGAGAGTGTTGCGGCTGTGGGCGCCCGTTTCGGCCTGACGCCGGAGGTGGCGGAGGCGAAGGCGGCGCAGGTCTTGGAGCAGTTGCTCGAGGCGCGGTCGAAGCGGATTGCGCCAGTCACAGACACGAAGCGGATCGCGGCATGGAACGGGCTCATGGTGCAGGGGCTGGCAAGGCTCGGCGGCGTGCTGGGCGATGGCGAGATGGTGGCTCGGGCGGAGCGGGCGATGGCCGCGGTGCTCACCGGTTTTCGATTGGCCGATGGCCGCCTCTCGCGCATCCGTCAGCGGGCCGAGGACGGCGCGGATCGGGCCCATACCGGAGCCTTCCTCGACGACCATGCGGAGCTCTGCAACGGCGCGCTCGACCTCTTCGTTGTGACAGGAAGGGCGGAGCACCTGCGGTCCGCGTTGACGCTGGCGGAGAGCGCGATTGCCCGGTTCTACGAAGAGGAGGCCGGGACCTTCGGGCTGGCGCCGACCGATGGCGAGAGGCTGGTTGTGTCGTTGCGGTCGGCCCTCGATGAGGCGACGCCCAACGCGATTGCGTCGATGCTTCGTGCGCTACAGCGGCTGGCGCAGCTGGTGGACGATGGAGGTTTCGAGGAGCTCGTGGTGCGCGCGCTGTCGCAGCATGGGGCAGAGGTGGCGATGTCGGCGAGCGGTTGCAGCTCGCTCCTCCGCGTGGTGGAGAACGGCTGGCTCGGGCTCACGACGTTGGTGGCGGTGCTGCCGGCGGTGGCTTCGTCGGAGGAGCTGACAGAGGTGCGGGCCGCTGCGCTCTGCCTCATCGGCGCCGATGATCTCCTGGTGGTCTGCCGCGAGGGCGAAGCGCCCGCCGCGCCACTCGCCGCGTCGCTGGTAGCAGCGAGAACTTGTCACGATGGTCTCGCCACCTACTATCTCTGCAGGGGCGGCAGCTGCTCGTTGCCGGTTACCTCCTGGTCGGAGGTTGCGGAGCTGCGGCGAGAGCGGGCGCTGGAGATCGGAGGATGACGATGCGGATGGGTCATGGAGGGAGAGCGGCCTGTCTGCTGGTGCTTTGGGCGAGCGTTTCGTTGGGCGGCTGTGCCGCGCCGCAGCGTCCGCAGGAAGAGGCGAAGGGCCCCGTCTATCTGTTGGTGGGCGCCGAGGAGGAGCGGGCGCGGCTCTTCGTGGTGGAGCTGACCGAGATCGTGACGGCGCAGCAGGCGAACCCTGATCAGGCGCTGGCGCGGGTGCGCGCCTACATCGCGACGCATCGGGTGGAGATGGCGGCGAACGCGCGGCTGCTCAGTGCCCGCTACGAGCAGGCGACGGGGGCAACGAAGCGTCGGTATGAGCAGGAGCTCGCCGCGTTCCTGCGTGCCGCGAACGAGCAGTGGCGCGAGCGGCGAAACCTCTTCCTGGTCGCCCATCCGCAACATGGCCGAACGCTCATGGAGCTGCTTGAGCGGGTGGAAGGATGAGGGGTGAAGAAGCGAAGCTGCCGCCCGTCACCGCAGCACGACCTTTGTGGAGAGCGCCGATGAGAGTCTTTGCGAGAGCCGCTGTCCTGTTCGCTGCATCCTTTCTGCTCGCGGGCTGCGATGTGCTGACCTCCTACCTCGACTCCATCAGCGACGGCGCCTCGTGCACCACCAATGAGGAGTGTCTCGGCGGGCTCTGCCTGACCGACGCGCAGGGCTACCCCGAGGGCTACTGCACGACGCCGGAATGCGACGGCTCGGGCTGCAGCAATATCTTCGGCGCCGAGTGTCTGTCGG
>JBIIFW010000158.1:0-6024 GCA_044236985.1 Bradymonadia bacterium
CCGGATTGAGCTCGGGAAAGTAGCCGGCGAGGTTGCCGCGGGGCAGGTCGTAGGGGACGAGGGTGAAGCCGTTGGCGGCGAGCCGGCGACCGTCGCGCTCGTGTGCGACCGTGACCTTCTGGCCGGGCAGCAGGCCGCGCTCGGCGAGGTCGGCAGCGTTGGCGAAGAGGACCATGCGGCCGCGGGTGACGCCGCGGTAACGGTCGTCGAGGCCGTAGATGGTGGTGTTGAACTGGTCGTGGCTCCGGATGGTCATCAGCAGCAGTTCGCCGAGCCGCTGGTCGAGGTTGGGCAGCGGCAGGCAGCGGAAGCCGGCCCGCTCGGAGGCGGTGTTCCAGCGGCGCTGCCGGGCCGTGTTGGGGAGGACGAAACCGTCGGGTGCGTCGAGCCGGGCGTCGTAGTTTTCGAAGCCGGGGATGGCCCGCTCGATGAGGCTTCGGATGCGGCGGTAGTCGGAGGCGAGATCGATCCAGGGGAGCGGGCTGTCGCCGAGCGTCGCCTGGGCCATGCGGGCCACGATCATGGGCTCGGAGAGGAGCTGGACGGAGGCCGGTTCGAGGTGGCCGTGGGAGGCGTGGACGCAGGACATGGAGTCTTCGACGGAGACGCGCTGGAGGCCGGCTGTCTGGCGGTCGATCTCGGTGCGGCCGAGGCAGGGGAGGATGAGCTTGTTGCGGCCGCCGATGAGGTGCGAGCGGTTGAGCTTGGTGGAGATCTGGGCGGTCCAGCTGCAGCGCTGGAGTGCCTCTGCGGCGTAGGCGGTATCGGGCATCGCGGAGAGGAAGTTGCCGCCGAGCGCGACGAAGATGTCGAGGTCGCCGCGGTGCATGGCGTGGATGGCCTCCACGGCGTCGAAGCCATGCTCGCGCGGGCTGCGGAAGCCGAGCGCTGCATCCATACGGGCGAGGAAGGATTCGGAGGGCTTCTCGTCGATGCCCATGGTGCGATCGCCCTGCACATTGCTGTGGCCCCGGACGGGGCAGAGGCCTGCGCCCTCTTTGCCGAGGTGGCCGCAGAGCAGGGCCAGGTTGACCAGCTCCTGGATGAGGTCGGTGGCATGCTCGTGCTGGGTGAGGCCCATGGCCCAGCAGTAGATGGCGCGGGGCGATCGGGCGAGGAGCTCGGCGAGCTCGCGCATGGTTGCGCGGCTGATGCCGGAGATGGCCTCGAGCTCGGCCATGTCGAAGCGGGCGAGGTCGTCGCGGAGTGCATCGAAGCCTTCGGTGTGCTGCTCGATGAAGGTGCGATCGATGGCGCCTGGTGTGGTGGCGTCGATGGCGAGAAGCTCCTTCATGAGGCCCTTCATGAGGGCGCCGTCGCCGCCGATGCGGACCTGCAGGTAGTGGGTGGCGAGACGGGTGCCGCCGACAGGGAAGGTCCAGGGCTCTTTGGGGTGGGCGAAGCGCTGGAGGCCTGGCTCGATGAGCGGGTTGATGGCGATGATGTTGGCGCCGCGCCGCGCTGCCTCTTGGAGGGTGGAGAGCATGCGGGGGTGGTTGGTGCCTGGGTTCTGGCCGATGACGAGGATGGTGTCGGCGTGGTCGAAGTCTGCGAGCGAGACGGTCCCTTTTCCAACGCCCACCGAGTCGCGAAGTGCCCAGCCGGAGGACTCGTGGCAGAGGTTGGAGCAGTCGGGGAGGTTGTTGGTGCCGAGCGCGCGGACGAAGGCCTGGTAGAGGAAGGCAGCCTCGTTGCTGGCGCGACCGCTGGTGTAGAAGGCGGCGCGGTGGGGCGAGTCGAGGCGGCCGAGCGCGCCGCCGAGCTCGGCGAAGAGCTCCTGCCAGGCGATGGGGCGGTAGTGGGTGTCGCCTTCGCGGCAGATCATCGGCTCGGTGATGCGGCCCTGACGGTTGAGCCAGAAGTCGCTCTCCGCGGCGAGTGATTCGAGGCTGTGTGCGGCGAACCAGGCCGCATCGATCTGCTTCGTGGTGGCCTCGTCTGCCACATGCTTTGCGCCGTTCTCGCAGAACTCGGCGAAGGAGCGGTCGTGGCCTTCGGGCCAGGCGCAGCCGGGGCAGTCGAAGCCCTGCTGCTGGTTCAGTTTTCCGAGCGTGGAGAGGCCCCGCGCAAGGCCGCTCTCGGGCAGCGTGTAGCGGACGGTCGCAGCGAGCGAGCCGAGGCCGCCGGCGTGCGATGCGCGGCGGCCGACACGTGGCGAGTCGTCGCGGTCGACGGGGACGAGCGGGTGGCCCGGCGCGGTGTGGGGAGCTGTCGCCATGCGGTCAGGCGCTGGGGTCGGAGGAGAGGCGCATGAAGCGCTCCGTGTGGGCATAGACATTGTGGCGGCCGTTGCGAAGAAAGCCGACGAGGGTGATGCCGGCGGTCAGCGCGATCTCGACGGCCATGGTGGTGGGCGCGCCCACCGAGACAACGAGCGGAGCGCCGGCGCGGGCAGCCTTGTCGACCATCTCAAAGCCGGCGCGGCCGGAGAGCCAGAGGGCCTCGCCGCTGAGTGGCAACGCTTCGTGGCGAAGGGCGCGTCCGATGACCTTGTCGAGGGCGTTGTGACGGCCCACATCCTCCGCCAGATCGAGCAGTTCGCCTGCGAGCGAGAAGCGGGCGACAGCGTGGATGCCGCCCGTTGCGTCGAAGGTCTGCTGGCGGGCTGCAACGAGCCTTGACCAGCCCGCGAGCTCGGCGTGTGAAGGCCACGCGCCGCCGCTAGCTACGATGGGCTCGGAACGGCCGATCGCGCCGAGCGTGAGGCGTCCACAGAGGCCGCAGGCGGAGCTGGCGACGGTTGCCCGTGCGAGCCGTTCGAGGTCGACTGTCACGCTGTCTGCAAGGCGCACCAACATCCGCTGTGCGACAACATCACCATTGCTCGGCAGCGCCGCTTCGATGGTCACGGATTCCACATTCTCAGCACTGCGGATGACCCGCTCTGCGAAGAGCCAGCCGAGCGCGAGCGCCTCGTCGTCGCCCGGGGTGCGGAGGGTGGTGAGGAGCGGCCGCTCCAGGCGTCTTCCGTCGCGTGCGAAGGAGAGGCGGAGCTCGAGCGGCGCTTCGATGGCAACCTCGTCTCGGAGCAGGTTCGTTTCAGGATCCTGCCAGCGCAAGATGGGGAGGCTTCGATGCATTAGGCCGGGCTGCTCTCGTGGGGCTCGGCGTAACGCTGCTGCAGCTCGCGCTTCATGATCTTGCCCGTGGGGTTGCGAGGCAGCTCGTCAACGATGAACCAGCGGCGCGGCGCCTTGGCGGGGAGCATCTCGGAGAGGGCCCAGCGGCGGAGTTCTCCGGCTGTGATGGGCTCGCGCAGGACGATGGCGGTTGCGACCGATTCGCCCCACTGTGCGTCGGGCAGGCCGAAGACCGCTGCGTCGGCAATCGCGGGGTGATGCAACAGCGCCGCCTCGACCTCCGCGGGATAGACGTTGATGCCGCCCGAGATGATGAGTTCGCGCGCCCGTCCTGCAAGGAAGAGGTAGCCCTCGCTGTCGAGGAAGCCGAGGTCTTCGCAGGTGGTCCAGCCGGCCTTCATGATGTCCGAGGTTGCGCCTTCGTCGCCGAGGTAGCGCTCCATGCGCTGCGCGCTTCGGGTCCAGACGACGCCCACCGTGTTGGCGGGGAGCAGGTTTCCGTCGGCGTCGCGAATGGTGATCTCGTGGCCGCGGATGGCGCGGCCGAGCGTGGCGGGCCGCTTGAGCATCTCGTGGCCGTTCACGCAGGTGACCCAGCCGAGCTCGGTTGCGCCGTAGAAGTCGTTGAGAACGCCGGCGCCGAGCCGGTGCGCTGCCCGTTCGCGCAGGGGCTGCAGGAAGGGTGCGGCGCCGCAGACGATGGCGCGGAGGTGGGGGAGGGGCTGCGTGCGCGAGGCGATGGGCTCGAGCGTCAGCGCCTTGTCGAGCATGTTGGGGACGAGGAAGAGGCTCTCGATGCGCTCGCGGCGGAGGTCGTCGAAGAGGTTTGCGGCGTCGAAGCGTGGGCGCAGCACGAGCGTTCCGCCGAGCGCGGTGATGAGCCCCGTGAAGGCCTGCGCGGCGCTGTGGTAGAGGCGGCCGACGACCATGTGGCGCTCGCCTGCGACGAAGGGGAGCCGCTCGAGGATGGCGGTCAGCTCGGTGATGGTCATGGCCGAGAAGTTGCGAACCGCGCCCTTGGGTCGGCCGGTCGTTCCGGAGGTGTAGACGACCGACTCGCCGTCCTCGCCGGCCTCGAAGTCGCGGCTCTGGGAGGCGCGGAAGAGGTGGTGGAGCGAGGCGACGGATTCGCCGAAGGATCCGCTGTCTGCGTCGGCGGTTTCGAGGCCGTCGATGTGGAGGAGTTCGACGTTGCGTTCGTCGAAGTTTGCAGTGGCGGCGCTGGCGACGGGTAGCGCCTGGCTGCTCGCGCAGATGAGCTCTGCGCCGCTGTTGCGGAGCACATGGTCGAGCTCGGCAGGGCGGAGTTCGAAGGAGGCGTGGACGGCGGCGGCGCCGAGCCGGAGCAGCGCGAACCAGAAGACGAGGTACTCGACCCGGTTCTCCGACATGAGGACGACTCGGCTCCGGGCGGCGATGCCGAAGCGGCTGCGGAGGAGCGCGGCGACCCGGTCGATCGCCTCATCCATCTCGGCGTAGGTGAGCATCCGCTCGAGATCGCAGACGGCGATGCGGTTGGGCTCCTTGGCGGCCATGATGCGGTGCAGGTTTTTGAGCGAAGGCCGCTGCCCGCCGAGCGCGCGGTAGCTCTCGATGGGGTTGCGGGTGAGCTCGTGGAGCAGGCCGGTCTGCTTGAGCACGGCGAGGGTGTTGGGAGCCGCAGTGAGGTGCTCGCGGAGCCGCTCGGGATTGGCGCCGATGCGGCGCGCGATGAGGTCGAGGAGGTTCATTCGGTGACACAGCGATTGGCGCGGCAGACGGCTGCGGGGGCGGGGCCGCAGCGGCAGGCGGAGGTGGAGAGGGTGCTGCAGGAGAGGCTGTCGTAGGAGGCGGTGAGCGCGGCGAGGTGGCTCGTCTGCGCCGTCGTGTTGTGGGCGTAGTAGCAGCCGAGCTCGGCGCATGCAGGGGCGAGTTCGGCGGCGCAGTCGCTATCGGCGTTGCAGGGCTGCATGTCGGCGATGGCGGTGCGCATGGCGTCGAGGAGGCCGCCACAGTCGGAGAGTGCGCCGGCACAGACGGGGATGGGGCAGCCGCAGCCGTCGGTGGCGCAGGCGCAGTCTGCGGGGCAGGCGGTGGTGCAGACATCGGGGCAGGCCTGGCAGCTGCCGTCGATGCAACCGGAGGGCGGCGGCGACGCGCAGCGACAGACGAAATCGCCGCAGTTGCCGGCAACGAAGCGGTCGTAGACAGAGGTGATGAGGGAGCGGTCTTTGTCGAGCCGGAAGAACTCGTAGCAGCCGCCGCCGTAGGGGCAGAGCGGGTTGAGCTGGAGGGCGCACTGCGAGGAGCGGTCGCACATGGCCATCTCTTCGCGGGCGGCAGCGAGCTCGGCCTCGATGGGGGAGCAGCGGCTGGGGATCCAGTCCTCGGGGATGGGCGTGGTGTCTGCGGTGGTGTCTGCCGCTGTGTCGGCGGCGGTGTCTTCGATGGTGGTGTCAGTGGCTGTGTCAGTGGCTGTGTCGGCCGCAGTATCGGTGGCTGTGTCTTCGATGGTGGTGTCGACTGTTGTGTCGGCCGTTTCCGAGGTGTCTGCAGTCGTGTCCGCGGTTGTGTCTGCAGCCGTGTCCGCGGTTGTGTCCGCAGTCGTGTCGCTTCCGGAGCCAGTGTCGACGGTCGCGGTATCGACAGCGGTATCGACAGCGGTGTCAGCGGCGGTGTCGGCGGTGGCATCGGCGCCGGCCTTGCTGGTGCCGCCGCTGGTGCCACAGGCGATGAGGGTGGCGAGGGCGAGGAGGGAAGCGAGGCGTGCTGCGTGGTGCTTCATGGTGCCTGGATGGTGGCGACGCGCTGGAGTGCCGCTGCGTCGGTGAGCCCTTCGCGGAGGAAGGTGATGAGGTCGTCGAAGTCGCGGTCGGAGAGGCTGATCGGCGTCGCGACGAGCGGGTCGAGGGTGGAGAGGAGTCGCGCGTTGTCGATGGGTGCTCCATGCCAGGTGGATTGCAGG
>JBIIFW010000159.1:0-6020 GCA_044236985.1 Bradymonadia bacterium
TTGCTGCGCGGACGAAGGCAGGGCTGCTGGTGGAGCTTGGCGGCGCCGACGTGCCGCGCACGGAGCGCTACTATCTGGGCGGCGGTGATAGCGTCCGCGGCTTTCCGCAGGGGCGGCTTGGTCCGAACGACTACGCGGAGCCGTCGAGCGTGACCGCGGTGACGGGCGCAGCGGTGAGTTATGATCCGAGCTGCCTTTCGCGGCCGACGGTTTCGGAGCGTTGTTCGGCGGTGCCCGTCGGCGGCTACGCATCGTGGTTGGCCAACCTTGAACTGCGGGGCGAGATCGGCAAGCGGTGGCTCTACGGGACGCTGTTTGTGGATGGCGGTGGCGTAGGTCGTGGCAGCGCCGACTTTGTGCTGGCACCGGACGACGAGGGGACGCAGTGGGCGGTCGGCGGCGGGCTGCGGCTGGCGACGCCGATTGGGCCGCTCCGCTTCGATCTGGGCTACCGGCTGACCGACCCTGCAAGCTATGCGCCGCTCGATCGGGTGAGCATCTTCATGGCCTTCGGAGAGGCGTTTTGAGCGACCTGCTCACAGAGCCGCAGGCAGAGCCTGAGCTGGAGGCTCCGCCACAGCCCTCGCCGGAGCGCAAGGTGGTGCGTCGCCGTCGGGGCCTGATGGTGCTGTCTGCGCTGGCGCTGCTGCTCGCGGGCGTTGTCGCCTGGGCGTTGCAGAGCAGCTGGCTGCTGGGCCGTGTGGGCGACGAGGTGACTGCGGCTGTCACGGGTTCGATGGCGGGCGGACGGATGCGTCTAGGCGGCCTGTCTGGCTCGCTGTGGGGTCCGCTCGAACTCTCGGGGATCGCGCTGGAGGACGGCAGCGGCGTGGCGGTTGTGAAGGTCGCAAAGGTACGGGTTAACTATCGCATCTTGCCGCTGCTGAGCCGGCGGCTGGTCGTGACGGAGCTTGCGGTCGAAGGGTTCGCGGCGGACGGCGTGATCGAGGCTGACGGCGGCCTCAACATCGGCCGGCTGTTCAAGCCATCCGCGCCGAGCACCGAACGGCTGCCGGTTTCGGTCTCGGTCGAGGCGCTGAAGGTGGATGGAAGCAGCCTGTCGATTCGCGACGGTCGTAACGGGCTCGCCCGGGTGGTGGCGCTCCGTCAGCTCGCGCTTTCGGGCGCGGCGACCGTTTCGCGCGACCGCGCCGCAGCGTTTGAACTGGAGCGGCTCGGCCTGCGCTGGCGTGTGGGCGGGGTAAAGGCGGAGCTGCCGCTGGAGCTTCGTCAGATGAGCCTGCTCCGCGATGTGTCGGGGCTCCGCGCGGTGGTGAGCAGGCTAGCTGTCAGTAACACCGAGCTGTTTGGCTTTCGGGCGCAGGTGACGCCGGCGACAGAGGCGGGTGCGCCGTTCGGCAGGGTGGAGATCTCGTTGCCGAAGGGGAACATCTCGCCGGAGTTGGCGGCAGAACTCGTGCCGGGGCTGAAGCTCCGAGGACCGCTGCAGCTGTCGGCGCGGATCGGCGGGCCGGCGTCGCGGGTGGGGATTCACCTTGAGGCTGCAGCTGTGGGGGAGCCGGTGGTCTTTGATGGCTGGGTCGACCTGCGCGATGCCGCGCTGCCGCTCTACGGAGGCTCGTTGGTGGCGCAGCATCTGCGGCCGCAAGAGTGGATTGAACTGCCGGGGCCGGGGTCGAATCTTTCGGCGCGACTTCTGGTCGAGGGTGCAGGTTTTGCAGCGTCGAGCATGAAGGCGCGGGTGGAGTTGGATGTGGGCCCGAGCCTGCTCGCGGGGCTGCCCTTGGAGCGGGCCTACGGCAACATCACCGTGCAGGATGGACGCGCAGTTGTGACCGACCTGAGCGCGGCGGCGCTGGGTGGAGAGCTGGATGGCTCGGGGAGTTTGGATCGTGAGGGTCGGGTTGCGGTGCATCTGCGCGCCTCGGTGCCCGATGTCGCCTCAGCAGAGCCCTGGGTGCCGCGCTCGGTGGGGCGGCTGTCGGGCGGTGCGGAGCTGCGGCTGGATGCCGAGGCGTTGCTGCCGATGAAGGAACTTTCCCTGCTTGCCAAGCGGAGCCCGCAGCAGCTCTGGGCGCAGCTCGGGCCGGCGCTCAAGGTGGCATTGGCGCTTCGTGGCGATCGGCTTGCAGCGGGCGACAGGCAGGTGGGAAGGTTGGCGCTGCTGGTCAACAAGGAGGCAGGTGCGGAGGTCCCGCTGGATGCATCGCTGCAGCTTGAGCAGGTGCAGGTGGGAGGGCTGCGCGAGGGCCGTACGAAGGTCAAAGCGAGGCTGGTTGGGCGTGAGCTCGACCTCTCGTTGTCGGGTTCCGCGGCCGGCGGCCTTTCGCTCGAAATGGCGGCAGGTGCATCACTTGCGGAGGAGGAGGTCGCGGTCCGGCTGCGGAGCTTCTCGGCTGCGCGCGGGCAGCTGGCGGTCAACCTGGTGGGCGACGGGCGTGCAGGTGTGACGCTGGCGGATGGGCTGCGGCCTGTGGGGTTTTCGCTCGCGCCGCTGCAACTCGCGGTTGGACCGGGCGTTGTGGAGGCGAGTGGGTCGTGGGAGGAGTCGGGCGCGCTTGCGGGCCGGGTTACGGCGAAGCGGGTCGACCTGCGTGCGCTTGGGCTGGCCTTGGCGGGCGAGGAGAGCGTGGGTGACTTCGCTGGGTTCCTTGATCTCGATGCGGGATTGGGCGGCAGCCTCAGCGCGCCGACCGGTCAGCTGACGGTTGGTCTGAGCGAGATCTCGGCGCGTGGACTCGGGCCCTTTGGAGCGAAGCTGACGGCGGACTATTCACCTGGTCGGATGCGCGCCGAATTCGGGCTGTCGGAGGGCGATTCCGAGCGCCTTTCTGCGCGCTGTGAACTTCCTGTGACGGTGGATAGCGGGACGGGGCAGTTGGTCTGGTCGACGCGCCGGCCCATGGAGGCGCACTGGAAGCTAGAGCCGCTCGCGCTCGCTCCCTTTGCGGCAGCTGCGGGGCTTCCTGTTACCGAAGTGGCTGGAAGCCTGCGTGGCGAGGGCACGGTTCGGGGTCGGCTTGATGCGCTCGATGTAACCGGCGCTCTGACGGGCGAGGGGCTTGGCGGTACTGTTTCGCAGCGCGGCATGGCGGTCCGATTTGAGGGCATCAAGACGACGGCCGGTATCGCCTACGTCGCCGCGGGAGCGGGCGGCCCGAGCGTTCAGGCGCGCGCCGAGGTAGAATGGCAGGGGCGGCGCACGGCGACGCTGTCGACGGCGCTTGCCATTGATTTGCGCGCTGCGCTGCGCGACCCCGTGAAAGCGCCAGCGATGATCTCTGCCTCGCAGGGTGATTTCAACCTGAAGCTGGAGCCGTTCGATGTGGCGCTGCTCCCCGACTCGCTCCGCAAGCTGCTTGGGCTTGTCGGCGGCACGGTCGGCGGTTCGTTGCGCTGGGACAACCGCACCGGGCGCCCTGTTCTCGAGGCGCGCGGTGAGGTCGAAGGGCTGGTCGTGCGGGGGCTGGAGGCGGTCGATGGCTCGGTCTCGCTGCTTGCAGACCGGGGAACGGAGCTGACCGCCAGCGTAGCTTACGGGGGCGCGCCGCTCGCCGAGCTCTCCGGCTCGATTGCCGCGCCGCTGGCGGAGCTGCTGGATAAGGCGGTGCGCGCCACGCGCCCGCTGGAGCTTCGGGCGCAGTTCGAGCCGGTCTCCCTCGCGCGCATCGGGCTGGTCGTCCCGGCGCTGCGGAAGGTGAGCGGGACGGCCTCTGGCTACCTCGATGTAACGGGGAATCTGGTTGCCCCGCGGCTGCGCGGCAGGGCTGTGCTGCGCGGTCTGTCGTCAGACGAGGCGCGGCGCGCCGATGTCGGGGTCGAGTTCTCGGCCACCTCCGCGAAGGTCGCCCTATCGGGTACGATTTGCGGCGAGCAGACGGCGGCGGAGGCTGCCGTGAGTTCACCGCTCACCTACGAGGTTGCTTGGAATGTGCCGAACGGTGCCTGGATGGACTTTCTGGTGAAGGGCGAGAAGCCGGAGCCGCTTGCGTGGCCGCTGACGGCTTCGCTTCACGCGGCGGAGATGCCGCTGGCCTCTGTGGCGAGCAACGCGCTTCTTGGCAGCCAGGCGAGTGACCTCGTCGGGCTCCTCACGGCCGACCTGCAGGTGAGCGGTACGATGGCATCGCCCGTGGTGGAGGGAGCAACGCGCGTGACGGGGCTCGGCGTGACGCTGGCTGCACTTCATCGGCGGGTAGAGAATGCAGCAGCGGAGCTGGTGTTTGAGCCGGGCAGGGTGGAGTTGCGTCAGTTGTCGGTGCAGGAGTCGGGGTCGTCGCTTCGGGCGTCGGGCCAGGTGCTGCTGGCCGGGTTGGAGCCGGCCTCGGCGAAGCTCTCTGTGGCGCTCAAGAACTTTCTGGTGACGGCGCCCAAGGGAACCGCCATCTTCGTTACTGCGAAGGTGGAGGCGGCAGCCACGCGCGCCGCCAGTGGTTGGACGGCGAGTACCGTGATCCGCGACAGCAAGATTGCCGTGCCCGAGTATGCCAACGCGGCGGAGTATGGCCCGACGGCATCAGGCGCGGGTGTCTTCTTTGTGGGAGAGGATGTCGCCACAGACCAGGTCGGCAAGCGCAAACCGGCGCTGCTTGCCGAGGCATCGGGCGCCTCGCGCGGCGGTGGGTCGCTGCCCATCCGGCTGCATGTGGAGACGACGGGCAGCAACCGGGTGGAGCACACCTACGCCGACCTGGAGTACAAGATCGGGCTCGATGTCACCGTCGTTGGCGACAGCATCGTGCCCGTGGGAACGGTGACGCTGCCGCAGGGGACGGTCCGGTTTGCGGGCAAGTCGTTTGCGCTCCGGCGCGGGCTGATCAGCTTCGACGGCGTTGGGGAGAACCCCATGGATGCCGTGCTCGACATTCAGGCGGAGCACACGCTGAGCGCGCAGGTCGCTGCAAACCTTCCGCCGGCTACGTCGGGGAGTCCGAGCGTTACCTTGGCCGTTACGGGGACGGCCTCTGCACCCGTGGTGCGGTTTGCCTCGGATCCGGCGATGCCGCAGGAAGATGTGCTCTTTGTGCTGCTGACGGGCCGCCCGATCGCACGGGAGGAGAGCGCCAGCGGCGATGCGGTGGCGGCGCAGCAGCAGGCGCTCGCAACCGCCGGCAGCCTCTTCATCGGGCTTCTCAGCGATCGGCTTCCGGGTGTGGGTGTGGACTCGCTGACGATCGAGAGCGATGCGCAGACGGGGCGAGCTGTCTCACGCGTAGAGGGCGGTAAGTACATTGCCGAGAATCTCTTCGTCTCCGGCATCTACATTCCGCAGGCGGCAGAGGATGAGAACGACTTCGAGGTTGCTCTGGACTGGATCGTCGTCCGCCTTGGAGCCGACTCGCTACGGCTGACGCTGCGAGGCGGCAACCTGGGCAACGGCGGCCTCGAACTGCTCTACAACATGCTGCTGCAGTAGCTTGGGCGGGCTCGTTTCCGCTGCGTTTTTCGCGCTACGGACGGGGCCGCGCTCCGAGCGTCGCGAAGTGGTCGAGTAGCGGCACGGTGGCACGATCGAGCATTGCGAAGACCTCGTCGAACCCGCCGGGCCCTCCGTACCAGGGGTCTGGCACATCGTGTTCGCTGGCGTCGGGATCGAAGTGGCGGGCCAGCAGCAGCCGTTCGTCGGGGAAGGCTCCGAGCTCGGTCACAAAGCGTCGGTTGGCGCGATCCATGGCGACGATGAAGTCGAACCGGCGGAGGTCTGCGATCGAGATTGGCCGCGAGCGCTGATGGCTGATAGAGATAGTCGCGCGCGCGGCAACCTCTATGCTTCTCGGGTCGGGTGGTTCACCCTGGTGGAAAGCAGAGGTTCCGGCGCTGTCGAAGTGGAAGTAGCCCGAGATTTTTGAGATGTCTGCGCGGTGGTGCAGCAGCCCCTCCAGCAGGGGCGACCGGCAGATGTTTCCTTTGCAGAGGACGAGAACATGGATCTTCGGAACAGGATGCCGCATCGCCTCCTCCTTCAGCTGGGGATGTTGCTTACAGGCGCGGTCCTAGCGGCAGGCTGCGGCAGCGTGCAATCCTACTCATTCCAGACGGCGCCGGCGCCGGATCGGCTG
>JBIIFW010000160.1:0-5996 GCA_044236985.1 Bradymonadia bacterium
AGGCTTCTCGGTGGGCGCCGTGACGCCGGAGGAGAGCATCGACCCGGCGTCGGTCGCAGAGGGAGACGTTGTCATCGCCCTCGCCTCTTCGGGCCTGCACAGCAACGGCTACTCGCTGGCGCGACGGGTGCTGCTGGAGCAGGCCGGGCTGTCGCTCGACGCGACACTGCCTGGTGATTCGATGACGGTCGGTGAGCGGATGCTGGTTCCAACCCGCATCTATGTTGCTTCGATTCGGGCGTTGGTCGCCTCGGGCGTGAAGCCCCATGCGATGGCGCACATCACAGGGGGCGGGCTCTGGGAGAATCCTCAGCGGACGCTGCCCGAGGGTTTCGCGATGGCCTTCGACACCGCTGCAGTGCAGGCGATGGCGCAGCCCATTCACGCGAGCATCAGCCGTCTTGGCGGTGTGCCGGAGCGGGAGATGTACCGTGTCTTCAACATGGGCATCGGTTTCCTCGTGACGGTGTCGCCGTCCGAGGTGGATGCGACGCTCGATCTGCTCCGCGCACAGGGCGAGCGGGCCGAGGTTGTGGGAGGCATTGTAGCCCGGACGGGCGGCGGCGTTGAGCTCAACGGACTGTCGGACGGGCCTCTGGTCTAGGGCCGAGGCGGACGGGACGCGCAGCAACGCGGCAGCCTTCGGCAGGCCACCGTCAGCCAACGTGGGCCGGCTTCGGCCCATGAGGCTGTCTGGCTAGCTGAGCCGGTTCAGCTTCGGGGCGCGGGTCACGAGCATGAGGAGTTCGCGGCGGGCAAGGTCTGCGAGCTGGACGCCGGCCAGCAGGTCGTCCTCGTCGAGCTGCGCGACAGCCCAAGATGCCTCTTCGTGCAGGGCGCCACCGCGGCTTGGCCCTACCTGTTCCTCCGACTCCTCGTCGCCCTCTCCTGCCGCCTCGTCGGAGGCATAGAGGTCGGCGATGCTGACCTGGGAGAGCATCCTCAAGGCGGGCGCGCGGAGCGGAGGAAAGGCCTCCACTTCGCGGTCCGCCAAGAGGGCCAGCGTGCTCGCTGTCTCCATGGCAAGCTGCATGTCCGTGGGCATCCCCTCCCCGTGTCTGACAAGCGCCTGAAGGAAACGGGCGTCTCCGCCCTCGAGCACGCGAAGCATCGCGTAGGAAGTGATGGAGGGCGTCAGCTGCACCGCGCGCACAAAGACGATGTCGCGCACCCGGTGGTGCCAGAGCTTGAACCACCGGCGGAGGGGCCGACCGGCAACCAGAGACTCGCCCGGTACCGCGCGGCGGTAGACCGCGGGGCTCGAGGCGGCGACAGAGAGGCGGGGGATGAAGGGGATGGGCTGAGAATTCATGACGTTCCTCCAAGGGGGGCAAGGAACGAAAGAATACTGAACGCCTATGCACTGAACAAGTTTTTAGTGCGACTCTAACACACCAAGAACACGACGGTTTTCAAAAATGTTCAGCGGCGAGCGGGGGGCCGAGATCCTCACGCCTACTTCGCTACGCCCTTCACGTCGAAGCACTTCTGGTCCTCTGTAACGGCCGCTCCCGCCACGCTGATGAAGGGAATCGAGAGTTCACGCTCCAAGAAGTCCACACCGCCGCGACCATCACGAATCACCGCGAAGATGCGTACCGGGCCCGCCGGAAGCTCCGTCAGGCCGAAATCCTTCATGTGCTGCTTGAACTCGAGCTGGTTGAGCGTGATCTCGTCGTCGGTTGTGACGCCCTCACCCCAGTAGGTCGACCCGCGGATGTCGCCGAAGGTGGTGTACCAGGCGATCTCGAGCGCCTCCCGCTTGGGCGCTGGCGCGGCATCCACCTGCGAAGGCTCCGGGTTGAAGAGCTCCGCGCTGCTGCCCGAGCCCTCGCCCACCGTGACCGCGGCCACCAGGGGGACGACGCGGGGGTCGTGGTGCTCGTAGTCCTCTTCTCCGGGCACCGAATCATCGCCACAGACAGGCACGATTGCCACGCCAGGCTCGAGCTCCGTCTCGCCGTTGGAGAGTGCCTCGATGCGGGGGTTGCTGTTCCGCTCGGCGACCTTGTCGGGCAGAAGGAGCGTGAGCGACTTCTTGGCGATCTCGCAGTCCGCGGGCTCGTCGAGGCAGAACTGGTCTGTGGTGCGCCCGGCGAGGTCGGCGCCAGCGGCGATGGCGGTCAGTCGGATGGTGACGGGCAGGCCGCGCCGGCAGGAGGGGAGCTCCACAAAGTCGGGGAGGTCGGCAGAGGCGAGCTGGCTGCAGGCCTGCTCGATGAAGGAGGGGGCCGGCACGATGGCGTTGTAGGCAATCGATGCGGTGGCGCCGGTGCCAAGGTCGCGGCGCGAGACCTCGGACGGAAGGTCGGGGATGGTGCCGCAGCGGTAGAGGTTGTTCGCCCCCTCATCGAAGAGGCAGAGCTCCCAGTAGAGCGTCGGCGGTCCAACGACAGCAGGTGCCGTGCAGTCGGCCGGAGCGCCAGACCCTGCCACCACGAACTCGGTGCAGCGGTCGTGGCGCGGGTCCACAACGAGCGCGTCGAAAGTGACTGTCTCGCCCGGCGCAAGGTCGGGCGGCTCGGCACGAACTGCCAGGATGCGAAGTTTGGAGACCGTCTCGGATGACTCGAGCATCTCGCCGGCACAGCCTGCGAAGAGGCCGGCAAACAGAACAGACGACAGATGGCGTGAGAAGGAAGGGAGTATCATCAGAATTCTCCTCGGATGCCGATGCTGGGGAAGATGGGGATGCCCGTCACCGGCAGACTGTCTTCGAAGTCATACTGGTAGTTCACCCCCTCCTGGTTCTCGTAGTTGGTGGCGTTTTGGAGGTCGAGGTAGGTGTTGAGCGTCCAGGTGTCGAAGACCCACCTCTTGTCGACGCGGACGTCGAGCTGCTGGAAGGCCTTGTTCCGCGATGCGTTGACCGTCGTCTCTTCGACGCGGACATAGTCGTTGCTGTCGGAATCGAAGACGCCTGCGATGATCTCGGTGTTGGGCGAGCCGGTCACGTAACGGTAGCGGGCACCAATCGACCAGTTGCTCGGCAGGTCGTAGCTGGCGATGAGGTTGAGGATGTGGGTCTGGTCGAAGTCGAACAGCCGCCAATCCTCGCCCGGCCGGTCCTTCCGCTCACTCTGGCTGATGGTGTAGGCGACCCAGCCGAAGAAGTTGTTGGCAAGCTGGTGGCGGAGAAAGAACTCGCCGCCGTAGATGCGACCCTCTGCGGCGTTGTCGTAGATGAGGGGGCCGTTCGAGCGGGTCACCAGGTTATCGAGGTCTTTGAAGAAGGCCTCTGCCGTGAAGCTCAGGTAGGGGGTGAAGGCATACTCGGCGCCGAGCACGTAGTGGTCGGCCTGCTCGAGGTTGAGCGTGGGGTTGCCGAGCGAGGTGCTGGTCTCGTCGGGGGTCGGCGAGATGTGGTGGCGTCCGTAAGCAGCCTTCACCACCAGCTCGTCGGTGAGGTTGTAGCGGGCGGCGAGGCGGGGGTCGGCGGCAGCGCGCTCCACCCGGTTGTAGTACTCGTAGCGCAGGCCGGGAATGAGGAGCAGCCGGTCAACGGGCTGCCACTCGGCCTCGGTGTAGAGGTTGTAGATGGCCGGGTCGAAGCTCTCGGTGATCTCGAAGATCTCGGAGTTGCCCAAGCCGACGGGTGTCTCTCCCTCTTTCGGCGGTCGGGGCAGTTTGAGCTTGATGTCGCCCGAGAAGTACTTCGGGTCGGTGCCGCCGCGGAGCGTCAGGGTGTCGGAGGCCTTCCATTCGACGGTGTCGCGGATGGAGAAGAAGTCGACGTTGAGGTTGAAGTAGAGTCCTTGGCCGAGCGAGAAGCCCTGCTGCTGCGGCTGATACTGGAACTGGAACTGGTTGGTGACGTTGGGGGCGAGCTTGGAGTCCAACCGGGCGATGGCGCCCTGGAAGGCGGTGGAGATTTTGATGCCGCCGCGGAGGTCGGGCGGGATGTCGCGCTGGTCTTCGTTGACAAAGTCGAGGAGGTCGTCGGAGCCGTAGATGAAGAGCGAAGCGGTGTGGTTGGGGTCGGCATACCAGCGCACCTTGCCCTGCCAGTCATAGTAGCGGGGCGCGGTGGTGAAGCTGAGACCGAGCGTCTCCGACAGCGGCTCGAGGAGGAAGTCGATGTAGGAGCGGCGGGCACCCACCTGGAAGTCGAGGTCCTTGCCGATGGGCCCTTCGAGGTAGAAGCTCGAGTCGATGAAGTTGACGTCGAAGTGGCCGCGGAGCCGGTCGAGTTTTTCAGTCTTGGTCCGCACGTCGATGACGCCGCCCGTGACGCGGCCATACTGGGACGAGAAGGCGCCGGGGTAGAGGTTTACGGAGGAGAGGAACTCGCTCGGGAAGACGGAGCGGAGACCTCCGAAATGGTAGATGGCGAGGAGCTGCATGCCATCAACAAAGAAGGCGGTATCTTCCGGCGCCGAGCCGCGGACGATCACCTGGCCGCCGCCGAAGGCGGCACGGGCTACGCCGGGGAGGTTCTGGACCACCTTGATGGCGTCGTTGTTGTTGCCGGGGATGCGCTGGATCTCGCGCACGGTCAGGATGCGGCGGGTGACCTCCTTCGGCGGCGGCTCGCCGGTGGTGCGGGTCACGAGCCCTTCGCGGGTCCGCTCGATGTAGAGGGTGGCCTCGGTGAGCTGCGCGGCCTCGACCTGCTCGGTGGTGGTGTAGAGGCGGAAGCCAGGCTCATCGACCTTGATCTCCCAGGTGCCGGACTTGAGACCAGGAACGGCGAAGCGGCCCTCGGCATCGGTCGTGACCTCGAGCGCGAGGCCACTGTCGGGCGCGGTCTGACGGAGCTTGATCTTCACGCCGAAGAGGGGGTCGCGGACACCGCGGACGAGGAGCTGACCTTGGAAGTTGATGGGCGCGGTCGGATCGCTGGCAACGGCCTGATCGCGCTGCGCCTCCTTCTCGGTGAGCTGCCGCTGAATCTCCTGCTCGGAGATGACGAAGCCAACCTTCCAGGTCACCTGGACAGGGATGGCGACGCCTTCGGGACGCTTGGCATCTTTGAGGATGGCCGGCTTGAACTTGTACTGCGTCACGGCCGCGAGAGCCGAGGAGATGAAGCCATGCTTGTCCGCCGTGATATCGGCGGTCTCTTCGACCAGGTTCCCCTTGTCGTCGTAGCCGTAGTAGGCGGCCTCGACGGGAATGGGGTTGGTAACGGCCCCCGTCTCGCTGATGTCGATCTGGAGGATGACGTCGGCCTGCAGCCCTGCGGCGAAGGCGGCCGGAGGAAAGGCTGCCTCGACGCTTGAGAGCAGTTCGGGTTCAATGAGCTCTTCGCTCGCGGGCGCGGGCGCTTGGGCTGCGGCGGGAGCGGCCAGCGGCGCGGTCGCGAGCGCCGCGAGTGCGAGCTGCGCAGTGAGGCGGAGTCGGCAGGTCAGAGGCATGGGGGTCCTGGTTAGCGGCCGGGCAGACGGAATTCGTGGGTAAAGACGACCTCGGTCTCGGCGGCGATGCCACCGCGAATGGCGGGTCGAAAGCGCATCTCGCGCGGGATGTAGCGGCGGAGGTAGTCCTCGAAGCCGACATCCTTCCGGGTGCAGTCAATGGAGGCGATGGTGGCTACCTTGCCATCTTCGCCGACGCGCAGACTGATGCGGCAGTCGCCCTCGACCAAACCCTTCTGGGCTGCTTCGGGGTAGCCGTAGCGGTTGAAGTCGGGGCGCCCCTTCAGCGAGGCATCTCTGTCTGGGACCGCAGGCTTGTCGCCGGTACCTGCAGGCGCGGCGGGCAGGCTATCGACAGGCTTGCGTCCATCTTTGGGGTCGACGGAGATGCGCGAGGGGCGGCCACCGCGGCTGGTGTCGCCCGCAGCAAACCGAGGCCCACTGCCCGTCCCGGCGAAGGACTCGCCCGACATGCCAATCTGGCGCGGACGCACAGGTTCCGGCGGTGGCGGAGGCGCATTGGGAAGCGGCTCCGGCGCTGCCTGAGGCTCCGTCGGCTTCGGCGGCTCGACCTTCGGAGGCTGCTTGAGCGGCTTTGGCTCCTCCTTCGGCGGTTCCGGTTTGGGCTGCTCGGGCGGA
>JBIIFW010000016.1:0-20560 GCA_044236985.1 Bradymonadia bacterium
GAGCACCTGAGCGGCCGCCCACTTGTGCAGGTCGGTGAAGGTCGAATGGTCCATCTCTTTGAGGTCGTCGGCAGTCGCGACGATAATCTCGTCGTGACGCAGCTCCTCTCCAGGCGGGAGCAGGCTCCAGTCGTAGGCCGAGTAACCGAGCTCGTCCTGGATGTCCTCGTTGCCCCAATCTTCGTCTTCGTAGTTCTCGTCTTGGTCGAAATCGTCTTCGTTTGCCATGGTAGCCTCGGGTGGAACGGCGGGCGCCCTCTCGCAAATGCGCCGCTTCGGGTCAAGGTTCCGCAGACGACGGGTTGCAACACGACCGCCATCGCGTAAAGGTGGCGCCCGATGTTCACGCTTTCGGCAGACACTCCGCTCCGAGCCTTCTGCATCAGCAGTCGCTTTGTCCGCCCCTCGCTGGTCTGGCCGGAGGGGTTGGGCGTGGACTTCTACGACCCGACCGCGGCGGGGGATGCCGCCTTCTGCCTCGCCATGAATCGCGGCAACTGCATCGCCTACGACGGCAGCGATCGGCCCGCAGCGGCGGCCGCGGCGCTCGGCATGCCGCTCTGGGTCTTTCTCGACTGCTGTACGCTCCCGAGCGCCATGGTGGGATTTGCTGCGCCGCGGGAGGCCATCCCAGAGGATCTTGCGCGGCGGCTCGACCCCGACGGCGGCCTCTCCTGGCTTGGGGTCAGCGAGTACATGGCGCTCCCGTCGCTGGAGCCCGGAACGGTGGTTGGTGTCTCGCTCTTCTCTCTCGCTCGTGGGCTCCATCTGGGCAGCCGGAGCAAAGCGCTCGGCCTCTTCGCGCTCCGCGCACGGCGGCAGGTAGGCGTCGCGCAGTATGCCAACCCAAGCGTCCGGCTCCACCTGGCCTTTGGGGATCTCGAGCTGCTGGCGACGCGGGCCCCGGTACACTCGCGACCGGAAGAGACCTTTGTTTACACCACACCCGTCCCCGATCCCGGGCGTCTTGCGGCGATGGTCGGAGGGCGAGCGCTCGAACGGAAGGAGCGGGCACCGCGCGCTGCGACCCATGCCTTCGACCCGAGACGGAAGGCGGAGGTCGATTCCTTCGTCGCGCAGGCAGGGCGTTTTGCGATCGTTGGAGCGGGCTCGGTCGAGGCGGGCAAACTAACGCAGCTCTCCGTCGCCGCGCTGGAGGCCGCGCCCGAGGCTCCGGCAGCCGCCGTGTCCCCCTCGGCAGCAGTGCCGCGGGAGATGGCGCGCCGTGCACCTGCGTCGAAGCCTCCCCTGCTGATTGTCGGGTGCGGCTACTCCGGTGAGGCGATCGCCGAGGCCGCGCTGCGCGAGGGTCGCGCTGTCTGGGGCACGACCCGCGACGCTGCAAAGGCGCTCCGGTTGGCGGCGCGCGGCATCGAGCCAGTGCTGGTCGAGTTTGAGCGCGATGCAACGCTGCCCGCACTTCCTGATGCGGCTGCCTGGGATGTGGTCATCTCACTGGCACCGGAGCCCACCAAGACACCCCATGCGCTGCTCGAGCGGGCGCTCTCCTGGCTCGGCGAACGACCCGTCCGAAAGGTGGTCTACCTATCGGCGACGAGTGTCTTCGGTGGCGGTGGCGGCGACTGGGTGGACGATGCGACGGTGGCGGCGCCCAACACGACCCGTGGCCAGCTCCGGCTGCAAGCCGAGGGTTGCGTGGCGGCCTGGGGAGAGTCGCGCGGCGTGCAGACATTCCTGCTTCGGCTGCCCGGCATCTACGGGCCAAACCGGACCACGCTGCCCCGCCTCCGCGACGGCTCCTATCGCATCTACAACGAAGCACTCTGGAGCAACCGGATCTTCGTCGACGACATTGCCGCGGCGACCCTCTTCGGGCTGTCGCACGAGGGGCTGACGGGTCCGGTCATCGCCTGCGATAGCGCTCCTTCGCCCATCACCGAGGTGGTGGCCTTCACATGCGCAGCGCACGGTCTGGCGCAGCCACCGCTGGCGCCGATCCAAGACTGTCCGCCCTCCGTCCGTGACTTCTGGCAGGGGAGCAAGCGCTGCAAGGCCTCGACGCTCACCGTGCTCGGTTGGACACCCGCCTTTCCCTCCTACCGGGAGGGCCTGTTGGAGGCCTGGCGCGTCGAGGTCGAGGAGCGCTGAGGCGTTGGTGAGATTGCCTCTGGCCAGCGGCGTGCTGCAGGACTAGAACATGTTCTAGTTTGCTGTCTTCCCTGTCCACGTGCCACCGAGTGCCCGATGCCCAACCAACTCTGCAGAGACCTGAAGATTTCCTTTCCCCTGATGGCCTTCACCCGCGGGCCGGATGCCGTTGCGGAGGTCTCGCTGGCAGGCGGAATCGGTGTTCAGGCTGCGATTGGCTTCTCGCCCGACGACCTCAAGCGGGCGCTTGACCGCATCGCGACCCGCCTCGACGGCCAGCCGTGGGGCCTCGATGTTGTCATGCCCTCCGGCTTCTCCACGCCCGATGGCGACAAGACCTCCGGCGGCGGCATGGCGGCAGCCTCCGACTACCGCAAGATGCTCCCAAAGGAGCACATCGAGTTCCTCGACAACCTGCTCGTGCAGTACGGCGTCCCGGCGCTTCCGCCCGGCACCACGGTGCAGAACGCGATGGCCGAGTGGACCGACGCTGTGAGCCGCAAGCAGGTTGCGATTGGCCTCGAGTATGGCCCGAGCGTCATCGCGAACGCGCTTGGAACCCCGCCCGCCGATGTTGTGGAGGAGTGCCACCGCCGCGGCGTCAAGGTCGCTGCTCTCGTCGGTACCGCGGAGCACGCTCGCCGTCATGTTGCGGGCGGCGTCGACATCGTTGTTGCGCAGGGCACCGAGGCCGGCGGCCACACGGGTGAGATCGCCTCGATGGTCTTGGTTCCCGAGGTTGTAGACGCAATCGGCGAGACGCCGGTGGTGGCAGCGGGCGGCATCGCCTGCGGCCGTCAGATGGTTGCTGCGCTGGCGCTCGGCGCGCAGGCCGTCTGGACCGGCTCGATGTGGCTGACCACCTTCGAAGGGCAGATCGACGCAGCCGTCACCTCCAAGCTCCTCAAGGCTGGCTCGTCTGACACCATCCGGAGCAAGGCCATCACGGGCAAGTATGCGCGTCAGCTCCGCACCAAGTGGACCGATGCCTGGGAGAACCCCGCCAACCCCAATCCGCTTCCCATGCCGATGCAGTTCCTGCTGACGGCCGAAGCTGTCGAGCGGATCCACCGGCACGCCAAGGAGACGGGCAATGTCGACCTCGTGGCTGCCCCCATTGGTCAGATTGTCGGCCGGCTCAACGAACTCCGTCCGGCGGCCGAGGTCATCGCGGAAATGAAGCGTGAGTATTACGCGACGCTCGCTGCGCTGCGCAGCATCGTCTAGCGCCGGTCGCGGAAAGACGGCTTGGCAGCAGGGGCCGCGGCGGGTAAAGATTTGACCCTCAACCCTCGGCCCGGATTGCTCGATGTGGACGACGCAGCTGCGACTTCGCCCCCTGGTTCTTCTCCTGCTCACGCTGTCGCTTCCGTCGCTCGGCTGCGGCAGCGATGCGAAGACGACCGAGACGCCCGACACGGCGGGAAGTGCCGACGACACCAGCGTTGCCGACACGGCTGACGGCTCTGCCGCCGACACCGCTTCCGACGGTTCGGGCAGTGCCGATGGCTCAGGCTCGGGCGATGCTCCCGAGGAGGATGTTGTCTGCCGCCCCTGCGTAACGAACGAAGACTGCGGCGGCGAAAACCTGTGCATCAATGGCGCGACCGGTGAGACCTTCTGCGGGCAGAGCTGCGCCGGCCTCGACGACGCCTCCTGCCCGAGCGGCACGGTCTGCCTCTCGGTGACGGCCGACACCGAGCTCTTCCAGTGCTTCCCTGCCGACCTCCGCTGCAACAACCCCTGCGCCGGCCTCGTCTGCGACCCAGGCTTTGTCTGCGACCCAGACGCGGACGGTGCCTGCCTGCCGCCGCGAGGCCTCTGCGAGCCCTGCACCAACAACGAGCAGTGCGGCGGCGCGGCCGATCTCTGTCTGCAGTTCGATGACGCGGGGGCCGATCGCGCCTGCACCATCGATTGCGTAGCAGATGCGACTGTCTGCCCCGAGGGCTACTTCTGCGCCACCGTCGGAACGGGCGCCGATGCGCCAAAGCAGTGCGTGCCGGACATCTTGACCTGCGTCGACCGCTGCGTGGGCGTGACCTGTGATGCGACGCAGTACTGCGACCCGCGCACCGGCGGCTGCAAGGCACAGGGCGCCGCCTGCGACCCCTGTTCGCTCGACTTCGAATGTGGCGGCGATGCCGACCTCTGCATCGCGCTGCCGGGCCCGGACTGCGCCGACAACACCGACTGTCCCGCCGGCGACTTCTGCCGCGACGGCAGCTGCGTGATGGCCCGCTGTGGCGTGGACTGCTCGCCTGACGAGTTTGGCACGCCCGGCACCTGCCCCGCCGACTACAACTGCTTCGACCTCGGCGGCGGACTCTCGCAATGCCTCCCCTTCTTCCTCGCCTGCGAAGACCTTTGTGCGGCGGTGGACTGCGGTGAGGGTTTCAACTGCGAGCAGACGACGGGCAACTGCATCCGCTCCACCTCGGAGGCCTGCCAGGCCTGCGACACCAGCGCCTCCTGCGGCGGCCAAGACAGTGTCTGCTCTCCCGTCGTGACGGGCGGCCCCGCCATCTGTCTGCCGGGCTGCGATGAGAGCCGTCCCTGCGGCATCGGCTACAACTGCCTCTTTGTCTCCACGACGCTGCGGGCCTGTCTGCCAGCTAACGCCACCTTTGACTGCGGAAGCTGCGATGTGCTCGCCTGCCCCGATGGTCAGACTTGCTCGCCCATCTCGGAGCGCTGCGAAGACAATCCGGTTGCCTGCACCGACGCGTCGCCGGTCTGCGACGGCGGTGAAATCTGCCGCGGGAGTGAGTTCCGTTGCGAGCCCATCGGCAGCGCCTGCGACTTTGAGTCGCGCTTCTCCTCCTGCGGCTTCGGCACCACCGTCTGCACCGCCGGCGCTGCCGGTCGCGACGGCGGCTGCGAGCAGGACTGCAGCAGCGACGCCGAGTGCCCGGACGACCGCCCCTTCTGCGTGACCTACAAGGGGCTCATCTTCGGCATGTGCACCGACACCCCCGAGGGCGCCGCAGATGTCTGCGGACGGCTGGGGCGTGCCACCGACGCCGTGACTGGCTCGCCGCTTCGCATTGGCCAGCCCTGCGAAGGCGACGCATCCCTCGACCCCTCCGTCTGCGGCGGCGATCCTGGCCTGACCTGTATCCTGCCAGATCCCTCTGCGGAGCCGCTCTGCACCACGACCTGCACCCAAGACAGCGACTGTGCGCCGTTCCGTGCCCATTGCGCGAGCGTTGGCGGCGCCAACTTCTGCCTGCCGGCGGCCTGCGACTGCGCCGGCGCGCCGCCGATCGGGGCCCGCGAGGATGACATCTTCGGTGATGCGGTCACCGCTGCGGGCGTCACCCGCTGCACGCTCGGCTGGACCCTCGCGGAGCGTCGTGCTTCGCTCCCCTTCTATGAGGTCCATGACGCCTACCGGCTGGCCAAGACCGCAGCGTTGAGCGGTGAGCCCGCCCGCGCGCAGGCGCTCCTCGAAGCAGAGAAGCGTTCGCTTGCAGCCCTCACGGTGCAGCAGCCTCAGGTGGCCATCCGCACGGCGGCCACCATCTTCGGTGTCACCTACGGCTCCGCTCCGCTGCCGCCCGCGGGTGGCGACGCGACGCCGCTTGCCACGGCCATCTCACAGCTCCTCGTCGCGGCCGGCGCGCCTGCTGATGCCACGCTCCCCGCCGCGGTCGCCGCGGTACCGCTCGATGTGCAGCGCGCCGCTGCCCGCTATGTCTCCGTTGCCGCGGTTGTCGTTGCGCAGCAGCGCGCCCTGTTTGGCGGCGCCACCGGCCCGCTTCTGGCAGCCGCAACGGAGGGCCTCCACACCGCCTTCCTCGACGGCAGCACGACCGTCGACCCCTTCGCACCGGCGCTTGTCGATGCGGTCCGGACCAGTCGCATCCTCTCCACCCTGCACGCGGGTGCCGACTCGGTTGCCCGTCTGACCGCTGAGTCCAACTTCGTCTTTGCCGGCGATCTCGCAGCCGTCTCCTTCAGCTACACCACACCGCTTGGCAGCATCATCATCGGAGGTTCGGGCAACGATACCTACGAACTCGACACGCCCACGCTGCTGCTGCTCGAACTCGGTGGCGACGACACCTACTACGGGGCGGTTGGCGCCAACGCGGGGAGCGCCCAGCCGGTCGCCATCGCGCTCGACCTCTCCGGTTCCGACACCTACACCTACCGCGAGGTTGCGGTTGCAGACGACGCTGGCCTGCTGCCCAGCGACGGGGCCGGTCGCGCTGCTCCGACTCGCGGCGGCAACGGCCCCACATCGCTCTCCACCGTCGGTCGCCAAGGCGCTGGACGGGGCGGCATCGGTATTCTCTACGATCTCGGGCCTGGTACCGACAGCTACCGTTCGCTCCGATTCGGCCAGGGCTTCGGTTTGCTGGGTGTCGGAATGCTCATCGACGAGCAGGGCGATGCCACACTCGACATCGAGGCAGCAGGGCAGGGCGCAGGCTTCTTCGGTACGGGCATTCTCGTGCTGGGCGACACCTCGAACAACCTGACGGGCTATCACGCGGTGCAGGGCTTCGGCGGGCCCTACGGCGTCGGCATCCTCCTCGGCGGTCGGGGCGACGACCTCTACACCGCGCTGCCGGGCGACCCGCTCGCGGGTGACGCCCTCTACCGGGAGCGGCTCGGCGGTCCCGATGCAGCCTACTCTGCCGCGCAGGGCGCCGCGACGGGCTATCTCGCCACAGCCACGCGTGCCCAAGCAAGCGGCGGCGTTGGTCTCCTCGTCGAGCGAGGCGGAAACGACAGCTACCTGGCCGGGCTCGGCGCGCAGGGCTACGGCCGCACCTACGGCGTCGGCCAGCTCTTTGAGGCGGGGGGCGTAGACCGGTACTCCGCCTCCGGCTTTGCCGACGGAGCCGGCCTCGACTCCGGCCACGGGCTGCTGCAGGACGAGGCGGGTGACGACTTCTACGGCAGCGCGCTGCTGGCGGCTGAGTCCTCTCTGGGTTTCGGCACCAACTTCGGCGGCGGCATCTGTTACGACCGTGCTGGCAACGACACCTACTTCGGAGGCTTCAACGCCTTCGGGGCTGGCACCCTCAACGGCCTCGGGCTCTTCGCCGAGGTAGCCGGCAATGACGGCTACACGAGCGAGTCGAACGACACCTTCGGCAAGGCCGCGCTCACGGTCGCCGGCTCCTCGCCCGACACCAACCCGCGCCGCCAGGTGGGCACCTTCGCCCTCTTCGCGGAGGGCGGTGGCTCAGACCGCTACACGCGTCCCGACGGTCTGGCGGGCCCGCTCGGAGATGGCCGTACCTGGTCGCAGACCGTCGCCGCGGAGCGCGGCCTTGCAGTGCATGCCGGTGGCAACGACGGCGTCGGGCCCCTGCTGTTCGCGCCTGAGTCTTCACGCGAATGAACTCGGTTTCTCGAGCGATTGGCCTCGTTGCGCTGCTCTTCGCCGCTGCCTGCAGCGGAGACAGCGAGGAGGCACCTGCCGATACCGGCTCGATTTTCGACTTCGACACACGACCGCCCGCCGACACCGGCAGGAGCGACACCCTCCCAGACAGCACCGCCGATGTACCGGAGGACAGCTCAGGGAGCGGCAGTGGAGAGCAGGGCAGCAACGACTTGCCAGGCGGCAGCCCATGCACCCGCAGCGCAGACTGCGTGGGCGGGCTCTGCATCGTCAACGAACGGTTCCCTGGCGGCTACTGCACCATCTCCGACTGCAACACCGTGAACCGGTGCGAGCGGAGCGAAGTCTGCGCGGCGGTCGGGGCAGACTATCTCTGCGCCGCACAATGTGTCGCCAACGCCGACTGCCCCGAGGGCTTCCGATGCGAGTTCGTGGCCGGCCCCACCCGTGCGGCCTGCCTCCCGCTGCCGCCGGTCGTCCTGAAGGATGACGGCGAGGCCTGCACGACCTCCGAGGAGTGCACCGGAGGCACCTGTCTCACCGACCCCGACTTCCCGAGCGGCTACTGCACGACGGCCAACTGCCGCGCCGAGTTCGACTGTGCCCGCCAAGATAGCGACAACCGCTGCTTCGCGGTCGAAGGCGAGAACCGCTGCTACCGGACCTGCAACTCGGCCGCCTCGCCCTGCCGCGCCGGCTACAGCTGCACGCCCTCCGCGGGTGGCAGCGCCTACTGTGCACCAACCTCCATCGACATCCCCGAGCCCGAGCCCACCGACCCCTCGCCCTTTCCCACGGTCTGTCTCACGGGAAGCTCCGCGGAGATGGAGATCTCGTTCGATGTCACGCCTGGCAGCAGCTCCTTTCTCGCGACGGCCTTCAGCAACGCCGGGAGTCTCGACCTGCAGACCCTCGTCACCCCGTCGGGCAGGCGCGTCGATCTCGATGTCGAGGAGGGGCTGCTCACGGTCGGCGAGTCCTTCTTCCGCCAGGTTGTTCCGCTCTACCTGCCGCAGTATCCTGCGGTGGAGTCGCTGGTCGAGGCAGGCACCTACACGCTCGGCCTCACCAGCAGCTCCCGCCAAGCCTGTGTCCGTCTCCTCGATTCGCCCGGTACTGGACGGACGCTCAATCTCCGCGTCTATCTCGTCGGGCTCTCCGGGGTCACCCCGCAGACCGCTCCGACCGACGCCAATCTGACCGCAGTGTTCGCCGAGGTGAACCGCATCTTCGAGGCGGCAGGGCTGGCGCTCGGCGACGTCACCTTTCACACACTTTCGCCGCGCGACGATGCCTCCTACGCCATCGTCCGCAGCTTCGGCGAGATCCAGCGCATGGTGAAACTGGCCACTGCGCCGACCGTCGATGAGCAGCAGCGCTCCATCAACATCTTCCTCAACCGCGGCTTCGCCTTTTCCTCCGGCCCTGTGCTCGGCATCTCGGCGGGCATTCCCGGCGCCGCGGGGCTCTACGGATCAGAAGCCAGCGGGCTTGCCTTCACGGTTGAGTATCTCGGAACCTCCGTGGACGGCCGGCAGGGCGCCGTCGATGGCAACGCCTACACCGGCCTGGTCATGGCCCACGAGATTGGCCACTACCTCGGCCTCTTCCATGTGATTGAGGTCGCCGGCGGCGAAGACCCCTTTGATGACACGGCAAACTGCCGCAGCTACGATGCCTCCTGCGCAGCCTCACTGAACTTGATGCATCCTTTCGCATGGGGCGATAACATCGCACTCTCGCCGCTTCAGAGCCGCGTCCTCCAACTCCATCCCATCCTGACCGCACCATGAGCGAACTTCGACGCATCAACTTCGCCTTCGCGGCCTTTCTCCTGCTTGCCGCCGCCTGCGGGGACGACTCCGAGGGCAGACAGGCCAGCGTCACCTCAGACGCCGCCGCCGACGCGGGGGAGGGCAGTGGCTCGGCCGACGGCTCCGGCTCGGGCGCCGACGCGAGCCCCGACACCGAGTCGTCTGACACCGCTGCCGACACCACGCCCGTCGAGCCTGGCGATGATGGGGCCGCCTGCACCCAGAACACCGACTGCGCGAGCGGCTTCTGCCTCACCGACGAGCAGGGCTTCCCCGGCGGGCTCTGCACCGTCTTCGATTGCATCTCTCGTCAGGACTGCTTCGGCGTAGGCACAGCCTGCCTCCGCGGGCAGTTCAACGGCAACCTCTGCGTGCCGCTCTGTGTGGCCGACGCCGACTGCCGCGAAGGCTATGAATGCCGCGGTACGGGCACCGGCTCCTACTGCTACCCCTCCTTTGCCAACAGCAGCCTCGACCCCGTCTGCGCCTCTGATTTCATCGCCGCCGACGATGTAACCAACTTCTCCTTCGGCGGCGTCTCACGTCTCGATCGCCACCGCATCGCCTTTGATGTCCCGGCTGGCTCCACGAGCCTCTTCGTGCTGGCCTGGGACCAGGGCCACACCCTCGTCCCCGACCTCATCCGGGCCCCGACGGCCGGCGAACTTCGGATGCAGACCTATGCCAGTTACCTCTTTACCCCCATCTCACTCGGCGAGGTTTCGCCGGTGCTTCTGCCCGGCGGACCCGACTACACCCAGTATGTGGAGGGCGGTCGCTACGAGATGGAGTTCGGCACCGACGGGCCGGCAACCGAAGACCTCTGCTACCTCGTCTTGACCGAGTCGGAGTCGCTCTCGGCAACGGGCGAGCCGCTCGTCGTCGACCTCAACTTCTACTTCGTCGGGGCCGATGGCCTGACCGCTGACAGCGCCGTCGGCGACCCGGCCTTCACGCGGCTCATCGACTCCTTCAACGCCGTCTACTCCACCGCCAACCTTACCGTTGGCGAGGTGCGCTACTTCGATGTCGGCGGCGACATCCTGGCCCGCTTTCAGGTGATCCGCGACAGCGACGAGGTCTACGAGTTGGTCAAGCTCTCGCGCCAGCCGGGCTCGAGCCGCGACGCGCTCCTATCGACCAATGTCTTCTTCATTGAGGGCTTTGCAGGGCAGTCATCTTCGGTCCTTGGTATCTCAACGGGCATCCCCGGCGCGGCAGGCGTCCACGGTCAGGCCGGCACCGGGCTCGTCTTTTCTGCCGAGTATCTTCGCCAGACGGGCAACGTGAACGGGCCTCAGCTCGTCGGCCAGGTGCTCGCACACGAGCTCGGCCACTACCTCGGTCTCTTCCACACCACCGAGCAGTCGGGCGGCCAGTTCGACCAGCTCGATGACACCGAACGCTGCCCCACCATCGAGAACGGCAATCTCGGCTCCTGCGCCGACTACGACAACCTCATGTTCCCCATCGCCGCCACTCGGACCTCTCTCGAGCTCTCCGACGGTCAGGTCTCCATCATCCGCGCCAACCCGCTCACCAAGCCGGTCGGTGGTCGCCGCTGAATAGCGGCTCCGTCGCCCCGTACTCCGCTCACACTCCGTACGCACTTGAGGTGCTTCATGCGTCGACTCGCCCTGCTTCTCCTTCCGCTCCTGGCAGCCTCCTCTCTCGTCAGCGCTGCCCCGTCGGCTCCGGCGGCCACTGAACTCACCATGGCGCCGCCCATCGCGCTCGCGCCGCTCGCCGCCTCCCGTGCGCTTGCCTCCTTTGGCGCTGACCAGCGCGACAAGGCCATGCTGCTGCTCTCCGGCTACCATGGCATCGGCTCCAAGGCCGACTTCGAGGCTGCCCTCGCCGAGCCCGAAGCGCTGCTGGCCTCGATCGCGCGCGCTGCTTCGGTCGGTCCGATCCATCGAGACCGCGCGCTCGCGGCGCTCGTCTACTGGCCCGGCGAACAGACCCTCTCGCTCTATGGTGGTCTGCTTGCAGCGGCTGACACCTCCGAGATGAACCGCCATCGCATCATCGGCTACCTCGCCGTCGGTTATGGCGACCGCTCCATCCCCTGGGTCGAGCACTACCTGACGGTCTCCGACCTCCAGTTCCGGCTCACCGCCATCGAGGCGCTCCGCAACATCGGAAGCGAGCACGCCCGCAACCTCTTGATGCAGGCCGAAGTCGTCGAACTGAGCCCGCTCGTCATCGAGCGCATCAAGGTGGCGCGCGCCTCCATCCTCGCCGGTCCGAAGCCCCGCTAACGGCTGGCGGCGAGATAGACCTTGATGCGTTCCGGCGGCGTCAGGTTGAGGTCAGCCATGTCGGCCGCATCGGGGGCCAGCGCAACGATGAGGTTCCGCTCGCGGCCCGCCCGCCCCGGCTGGCCAAGCTGCTCGTAGAGGGCAGCCATGATGAGGTAGGGGATGGTCCGGTCGGGCACGGCGTAGCGCCAGGTGCCGCAGGGCCGCTCTGCCTCCTCCCAGCGTTCGGCCTCCAGCTCCTCGAAGCAGCTCCGCATAAGGGCCTCTTCGCCTGCGTCACCGAGGGCGGCTGCGCCCCCGCGGATGGGCGCGACATTTCGCATCTGATAAAACTGCCAGCCGAGCGCCACGACCATCGCAACGGGCAGAAGGCCGAGCGGGATGCGGGCAGCGCGTGTGAATCCGGGCGCCCGCCGCTCCAGCAGCAGGAAGAGCCAGCCGAGGCCGGCGCCGCCCAAGAGGCCGCCGATATGGGCGCCATTGTCGATGTTGAGGCCGGAGCCCGGCATGAAGCCGATGAGCAGATTGATGCCTAGCCAGAAGAGCAGCTGGTCGCGGATGTTCTTGGCCATCGCTCCGGGTGTCAGGTGGCCGATGATGATGCCAGCGCCGATGAGTCCTGTGACGGCACCGCTCGCCCCAACCGAGAGGGCGGTTCCGGAGACGAGTGAGCCGATGCCGCCCGTCACCGAGGCGACCGCATAGACCGCGCCGAATCGGGCGGACCCGAGCCGCATCTCGACGAGGGGACCCAGCGTCTTGAGCGCCAACATGTTGAAGATGAGGTGGATGATGCCGCCGTGGAGGAAGGCGTAGGTCGCAAGCCGCCACCACTCGCCGCCCGCCATGGTCTGCGGACCGAAGTTGGCCCCCATCCGCAGCAGCGCAGCTCCGTCCGACTCCCAGGGGAGGTGGGTCTGCAGCGCCCCGAGGAGGTAGGTTGCGACGCAGAAGAGCATCATCAGGAAGGTGACAGGTGTCTGTCCGGGGAGGAGCGCCTCAAGGAAGGCGTCCCAGTTTGACCGTTGATTCCGCATCGTTTCACGCGCTGAGGGGACTGCAGGCTACGGCAGCGGCCGTCTGCCTGCAACCCAGACGCTTGATCTCATGCTAAACTTTAGGAATCTAAGGCAAAATCTCTTCTCTGGTTGACACCCCTTCCCCGCGGGGAGTAGACCCGCCCCGTTGTCCGTTCTGCACCCAGTTGAAGGTTGGTATGAGCAACGAGCAAACGGGATCTGTTGCGCATCACAATGTGGCCGTCGTGACAACGCGCGACAAGGTCACGATGGACGCCATCCTTGGCTACGCCGAGATTCGTGCGCTCGTCTGGAAGCGCCTCGATGCGACGCACGCAATCGTCGACGCGGATCGAGTGCGGACGCTCATGAAACGGCTGAAGGAGATCGGCCATTCGCCGCGCTTCACCCACCAGTTGGTCGTGGAGTAGCCGATGACAAAGCCGCGCAAGTCGACCTCGCTGCTGGGTCCCGAAGTTCCTCCTCTGGCCGCCTACCGCGGACCCGTCGAGGGCATGTTGCGCAGCAACGACAGCGAGATCCTTCGCGAGCTGCTCGGCGTGATTGAGGCCACCCGGGACAAGAACATCAAACTGACCAAGTCAGGCATCCCGCCGAAGCCGCTCTGGTCGGCCATCAACGAGCGGCTGCTCTGGCAGGACCCCAAGTCGGTGCTCTACGACTGGGACGAGGTGGACCAGGTCCGCTTTGTCTATTCGCTCGCCGAGCACCTCATGCTGGTGCATCGCGGCCAGGAGCGCGTCTTGGGCGTAGGCCCCGGCGCAGACCAGTTCTTCCTCGCGCTGCCTACCCGCCGCGCCGAGATGCTGATGCGCGCCTACATGGCCACCGAGGCCTGGGACGAGCGCTGCGATGCACGCAACGAGCAGGGCCACCGCCACAACTTCGGGCAGACCTTCCGCCGCGACTTCCTTCGCAGCATCCTCGCCCTGCGCGAGGTCCTGATCGCGGTCGTTGCAACGGCCCCGGTGGAGGAATGGGTGCTGGCAGCTTCGCTTGCCACCTCTATTTCCGCCGCTGAGCCCGCCATGCTGATCTCGGAGGATGACGAGGTCCCCGAGGTCGAGGAGGGCGAGGCCGATCCCGAGATTCGACGCCTTGTGGACTACTGGCTGTTGCTCGCGGCCCGCTTTGGCTGGGTCGACCTAGGTCGCGCGCCTGCCGCCCGCGGCGTGGAGCGGGTCTGGCGCCTGACCGAGATGGGCGCGCGGCTCATCCAGAGCCCCGGTAAGCTCAACGAAGAGGCCGAGATGGTCTTCGCGGATGCTCGGAAGCCCTACATCATCCAGTCGAACCACGAGGTCATGTTCTACCGCCACGAAGGCGATGTGGGCGACGAGTACTTCCTCCGCCGCATCGGAGAGCCGGTCGACAACCATGCGAGTTGGGATGGCCCCATCTTCCGCGCCCGCGTGACCGCAGCCTCGCTGCTCACCGCGCTCGAGAGCGGCATGGATGCCTCGCTGCTCCGAACCAACCTCATCGAGCGCACCCGCGCCGACATCCCCGCCTCCTTCCACCTCCTCATCGCCGACGCGCAGCGGAAGGTGGCCGATATCACGCTCACCGAGGGTCTCACCGCGGTCGAGCTCGCGGGCGCTTCGGCCAAGAAGATCCCTGCGCTCGTCAAGGCCGGCTTCGCCGTCTTCGGCGAGATGGCCATTGTGCCCTGGTCCCGCTGGGCCGACTTTGTCCGCATCTCCGGCGAAGACCCCACCGAGGGCTTCCGCTATCCCCCGGACGACTCGCTCGCCAACTTCGACGGGAACCGGCTCGAGCTGGTCTGGCCCGTGCTGCCCCTCATGGTGCGCGACCTCCTCGACCAGCTCCCGCTCACGGGAGACCCTCCGAGTGTTGAACTCACCGAGGCGATGGTCGCCGAACTCACCCGCAAGGGCTGGGTGCCCCGTGCTGTCGCGGAGGCGCTCGATGTGCTGACCGATGGCAGGCTGCCGAAGTGGCTCGCCGCTGAGGTCAAGTCGAGCTCATCGGCACCGTAACGAACCGGCCCACGAGGTCGGTGAAGCAGCGCAGCCCCCACTTGAAACCCTCGATGTGGATCCGCTCGTCGTGTCCGTGGAAGAGCTTCGAGAAGACGATGCCGTCCTCCTTGGGAAAGCGCACCGGCGCAAAGCCGTAGCACTTGGCACCGAGCCGCCCGAAGTACTGCGCGTCGGAGAATCCCGGCAGCAGGTAGGGCACGGGCGTCCCCTCCGGATCGTGCGCGCGCAGCGTCTCGCAGATGAGTTGGAAGAGCGGGTCTTTGACCGATTCCTCGCGACCTTCGAAGCTCCGGATAACCTCGAACTCAAACCCTTCGCCCACCACGTCGCGGACCTCGCGGAGCAGGTCTTCCGGCTTCTGTCCGGGGATGAGCCGGCCGTCGATCAGCGCCGTCGCCCGACCCGGGATGACGTTGATCTTTTGGCCTGCGGCAAGGCCGGTCGGGGCCACAGTGTTGTGCAGCGAGGCGGCGAGCTGGAACGCAGTCTGCCGGTCGGGCAGGAGCCGGTCGAGCACAAAGTCGGTCAGCGCGGGGTGGAGCAGCTGGGGCATCACGAGGCGCGGACCAAAGGGCTGCCTCGGAGCCATTGCCCTGTTGGAGGCCGCGGTGGTCTCACAGATGTGTACAGGCAGGTGGGTCCTACCAAGCTTGGCGACCGCCTCAGCGAGCCGGACGACGGCGTTCTGACGGTGCGGTACCGATGCGTGGCCGGGGTCGCCGATCGCGTGCAGCTTGAACTGACAGACGCCCCGCTCACCGGCCTCGACCATGTAGTAGCGGACACCGTTCACGTCGTGGCTGAAGCCGCCGACCTCGCCCAACATATACTCTGCGCGGACCAGCTCAGCATGCTGCTCCACGAGGAAACGGGAGCCGTGGGTGCAGCCCTCCTCTTCGTCGGAAACCGCCGCAAAAATGATATCGCGCGACGGTATCCGGCCCGAGGCGTGCAGCAGCAGGAAGGCAGTCATGCACTGCACCACCATGTACTTCATGTCGATGGCGCCACGCCCGTAGAGATAGCCGTCGCGGATGTGCGCCTCGAAGGGGTCGCAGCTCCAGTGCTCGCGCTCATGCGGAACGACGTCCACGTGGCCGGCCAGCAGCAGCGGTCCGCCGCCCGTGCCGTCGCCCTTGATGCGGGCGATCAGGTTGGGGCGCCCGTCCGAGGTGAGGATCGTGGGCTCGATGCCCGCTGCGCGGAGCCGTTCGGCGATCCAGGCGATGGCTGCAGTTTCGTTTCCGGGCGGATTGGTGGTATCAAACCGGAGCAGGGCAGTGAGGTCGGCGACGGCCTCTGACTCTATCTTCGTCCAATCCATGACCACTCCTCTTCGTGCAGGCTGCTGTGACCTCTCCTCTTCGTGCCAAACGCGCCCTCTGTCGAGAGTCAATCGGTCTGGCAATGCTGGCCTTCGCCGCGATGCTGGCGCCCGCTGCAGCCCAGGCGATCGTCATCCCCTGCCATGAGGTGGGCGGTGAGTTTTTCCCCAGCGTCACCCGGAACATCGAGGTGGTCGCGGCCCGCGTGACAGTCGATATGCGGAGCGACACGGCCGATCCTCGTCTTGCAACGCTCGATGCTGAGATCCACCTCCGGAATCGGACGGGCAATGTCCTGGAGGGCTGCCTGCTTGTCGCGGATGACCTCTCCAACACCGCCTTCACCTGGACCTGGGCCCGCGGCGTTGTGGTCTCTTCCGAGCCCGTCAAGCCGGGCTTCGACCCTGCGCAGTCCTCCAACAGCCTCTTGCATGCCCGCCATCTTCGCCTGCCGATGGGGCCCGGCGAGGTGGTGGTGTTGCGCATTGAGCGTCCGCTCGTCATCGGGGTGGAGGGTCAGGGGAGGAATGGCCTCGCGCTCCCGACACAGCTGCTCCGCGCCTTCGAAGGCTCGGTGGAGATCGCAGCGCTGGAGGTCATCTTCGCCGAGCGCCCGATTGCGGTGCAGAATACGCTGAGCTCCATGCTGCTCTACGATGAGCCCGATCCACGGGCCCGCTGGTTTGTGAAGGGCTGGTCGCCCTCCATCCCCTTCGAGTTGCACTGGTGGAGCCCGTGGTCGGCGCTCGCGCGGATTGCCGAGGTGGAGAAATGTCCGCCGCCGACGGCGCTCATGCAGGCCGCGCAGACGGGGCCAGAGCCTGTGGCGACGCTGCTTAACAAGACCCAGCCTGCGCTTCGGCCGGTCTGTGCGAATCTGCCGCGGATGCTCCATGGCAGCCCCGCGGAGCCCGCGCAGCAGGCCGGCTTCGCAGCCATGACACTCGCACGTTATGTGGAGACGGCTGCCAGCGAGGTCCCCATCTATCGCGTCAACCCCGCCTTCGAGGCGGGTTCGCTCTCTGAGCCGGAGCTGCTCTATGAGCGGCTCGTTCGTCCCTAACGGGGGCTACTTGGCGCCGCTGCCGGAGCCGCTGCCGTCCGCCGCTCCGCTACCCGAACCCTCACCGGAGCCGGCTGCAACCACCGGAGGAGCCGGAGGAGCGGGCGGCGCCGGCGGCTTGGGCGCACGCTCGGGGAGCACCTGGGCGGCGATGAGCGCGGGGAAGATGTTCTGTGTCCAGACGCGGGGGCAGTCGAAGTGGCCGCACTCGAGGAAGATGGGCTCGGTGCCGGCGGCGGTGGCGAGGATCGCGGCCTCATTCGGCTGGATGACCTCGTCGAAGCTCCCGTGGATGATGATGATGGGCGCCTGACCCTTGAAGGTCGTGATGGCCGAGAGGGTGTCGAAGCGGTCGCGTGCGAGGAATCCAGGCGCGAAGAACTTCTTGGCGAAGTAGCCACCGTTGCTGAAGGTCGACTCGAGAATGACCGCAGCCGGCTTGTTGGTGCCATCGAGGAGGGTAGCGACCGCTGCGCCACCGACGGCGCGGCCGTAGAGGATGATCTTGGTGGGGTCGATGTCGGGTCGCTTGGTGGCCCAGTCGTAGCCCTGCTGCAGGACCGCCTTGAGCGAGGCCTCGCTCGGCGAGCCGGTCGAGCGGCCGTAGCCGGGGAACTCCACAAGGAGCACACCAATGCCACGGGCGCGAGGGGGCGCGAAGGCGCTCGCCCAGTCGTCAATGAGCTCCGGACCACCGTGGGCGAAGATGATGAGCGGCGCAGGGCCCTGTGCGGCTACGGTCGGCGGCAGGAACCAGGCCTCCGTCTTCTGCCCGGGACTCTCAAACCAGATCTGTTCGGCGCCTGCGGGGCGACGCTCGGCGACCGATGTCTTGGCCTGAAAGACCAGACCGCGGCTCGAGAAGAAGACCACTGCAAAGTAGGCGATGAGGGCCAGCAGCACGATGCGGACGATGCGGACTGCGACGGGCTTGGGAGCGTCACTCATGGGTTCTCCGATGGAGGCGGTGGATCGGTTGTGGTGGGGGTGGGCTAGCCCACTCCTTGCGCGATTTCCACTATCGTCGATGTCGTCGCGGCATCCTGTCGTTTGCGCCGACAGCCTCTGCTACATTGTGGCTCGGGAACGCTGCCTGGCGGGCGGGGTCCGGAGCGCGATGATGGGTCGGAGCTGGAGGTCGATGATGCTGCATACTGTGCGTGAACATGCACTCTCCCTTCCCGGCGTGACAGAGAGCGAGCCCTTCGGCCCCGGCACCTTCGTCTACAAGGTGGGCGGCAAGATGTTCCTGCTGCTGTCGCCGGGCAACGAGGTGGCGAGCATGAACTTCAAGGTGCCGCCGGAGGAGGGGGCGGAGGAGCGGGCGCTTCACGCATCGGTGACGCCCGGCTGGCATATGAACAAGCGCCATTGGAGTACGCTCCGCTTCGATGGCAGGGTGGCTACGCCAACGGTCGTGGGCTGGGTCTCACGGAGCTACGAGCTGGTTGTCGCGGGGCTACCGCGGAGCGCGCGTCCGGCTTGACGGCCGCAAGGCCGGATTGCTAGTCAGCCGCCGGCGCGACGGCCCGAGAGGGCTGTGGCGAATTGGGCTGTCGTCTAATGGCAGGACAACGGTTTTTGATACCGTTTATCTAGGTTCGAATCCTGGCAGCCCAGCTCTGCGTGCGAGTTCACCCGGTCGGAGATGGATCCGTGATGGCGGTCGAAGATTCCATTCGCATCTTTTCGGGTTCGGCCCACCCTGCCTTGGCAGAGGGCATCGCCGACTACCTCCAGCTTCCCCTGGCGAAGTGCCACATCGACCGGTTCGCCGACGGTGAGGTCCACTTTGTCGTAGGCGAGAGCGTGCGCGGCAAGGATGTCTATGTCATCCAATCGCTTCGCAAGCCGGTGAACGACGCCATCATGGAGATGCTGGTGATGCTCGACGCGCTCCGTCGCTCGAGCGCTCGCTCCATCACGGCCGTCATCCCCTACTTCGCCTACGCCCGTCAGGATCGTCAGGACCGTCCCCGCACGCCCATTTCGGCCCGTCTGATGGCCGACCTGCTGCAGGCCGCGGGTGTGCACCGGGTGATGGCGATGGACCTTCACGCCAATCAGATCACCGGCTTCTTCGCTGTCCCCGTAGACCATCTCAACGCTTCGGCGGTGTTGCTCGAGGCGATGCGCCGGGTGAACACGGAGGGGCCGGAGAGCTGCGTCGTGGTTTCGCCCGATGCGGGTGGCGTGGAGCGGGCGCGCCGCTTTTCGAGCAGGCTCGGTACAGGTCTCGCCATCATCGACAAGCGCCGCTCCAAGCCCAACGTGGCAGAGGTGATGCATGTCATTGGTGATGTGGCGGGCAAGGATGCCTTCCTGGTCGACGACATGATCGATACCGCTGGAACGCTGGTGGGCGCAGCAAAGGCGCTCAAGGCCAACGGCGCCCGTCGGGTCTTCTCCTTCGCGACGCATGGGCTGTTCAACGGCACGGCCGTAGAACGCATCGCCGGCTCGGAGTTGGACCAGGTTTTTGTGACAGACACGATCCCTCCGCGGCCCGATGTGCTCGCCTGTGAGCGGATTGAAGTGCTCTCTGTGGCCGCGACGATCGGAGAAGCGATCAAACGTGTGCATGGGGACTTTTCAGTGAGCAGCCTTTTCTGGTATTGACGAGCCCCCTCGTATTAACCGAGACACGGCGGCCGCAGTGCCGACCGAACACCATGAGATGGAGATAGTGATGAATACGGAGCGTTTGACACTTGAGGTTCAGAGCCGCGAACCCGGTCTGAAGGGTCCGTCGCGCCGCGTGCGCGTTGCCGGTCTGGTCCCGGGTGTGATCTACGGGTCGGGCAGCGCGCCCCGCTCGATCTCGGTTGAGCCCAAGCTTCTTGAGATCGCGCTCCGCTCGGAGTTCGGCTTCAACTATGCCTTCCAGGTCAAGCTGGACGACGAGGCCACCACCCGCCTTTGCATGCTCAAGGCCCGTCAGTTCGATCCCGTCCGCCGCGTCATCACCCACATTGACCTGCTCAATGTGTCGGAGGAGCGCGAGGTTGAGATTCGCGTTCCCGTCAAGCCGGTGGGCCGCTCCGCCGGTGAGCGTGCCGGTGGCCGTCTCCAGGTCGTCACGCGTGACGTTCTCCTTCGCTGCAAGGTCAAGGACATCCCGGCTGCCGTAGAGCACGATGTCTCCGCTGCCGGCCTTGGCGAGTCGATCTACATCGACCAAATCACCGCGCCGGCTGGCTGCGAGTTCGTCTACAAGAACCGCTTCCCCGTGATGCTCGTTGCCCGCAAGCGCGGCGCGACGGACGACACCGAGAAGTAGGACTGAGATCGGCCTGGCGGCTGCTTGCAGATGGCGACTGCTGTCGAAGTTCCGTCCGGCCGGGCCATCATTGTGGGACTCGGAAATCCGGGTTCCAAGTATGCCGAGACGCGGCACAATATCGGCTTTCGGGTCGTGGAGTGTCTCGCTCGGCGTCATGGCATCTCGCTCACCGAGCAGCGCTTCAAGTCGCGGCTCGGTAGTGGGAACATTGCCGGTCGCGCTGTGATGCTGTTGCAGCCGCAGACCTTCATGAACCTCAGCGGTGAGGCGGTACAGCCTGCCGCGGCCTTCTACCGGCTG
>JBIIFW010000174.1:0-5501 GCA_044236985.1 Bradymonadia bacterium
CCAACGCTGCCCGGAGGAGCGCCGGCGGCCAACAGGCCGATGCGGAGGAGAGCCGCCGCATGGCGGGATTACTCGCCCTTCTTGCCGAGCAGGTCGGCGAAGGTGGCGCCACCCTCGTCGCGGTGGCTGCGAAGCGCGCCGGACTCGAGGCGCTGCTGGTAGGAGCGCATGGAGAGCGCGATCTTGCGCTCCTTGGGCTCGAGCGAGATGATCTCAACCTTCACCTTGTCGCCAGCCTTCACCACATCGTTGGGGTTGGTGACATGGTCGCGGGAGAGCTCGGAGATGTGGACGAGACCCTCGATGCCATCCTCGACCTCGGCAAAGGCGCCGTAGTCGGTGATCTTGGTGATGGTCGCGTTGGTGACCGAGCCAATGGGCAGGCGGGAGGGGAGGCTCTCCCACGGGTCGGCCGAGAGCTGCTTGATGCCGAGCGAGAATCGCTCGTTCTCGACGTCGATGGAGAGGACAACTGCCTCGACATCGTCGCCCTTCTTGTAGGCCTCGGAGGGGTGCTTGAGCTTGGCGGTCCAGGACATGTCGCTGATGTGGACGAGGCCGTCGATGCCGTCTTCGATGCCGATGAAGATGCCGAAGTCGGTGATGTTGCGGACCTTGCCGACAATCTGCGTGCCAACCGGGTAGCGCTCCTCGAGGAGCGACCAGGGGTTGGACTCGAGCTGCTTCATGCCGAGCGAAATCTTCTTGGTGTCGGCGTCAATCTTGAGCACCACGCACTGAACGACATCGCCCTTCTGGACCATCTTGGAGGGGTGCTTGACCCGCTGCGTCCAGGACATCTCGGAGATGTGGACGAGGCCCTCGATGCCCTCCTCGAGCTCGACGAAGGCGCCGTAGTCGATCATGGAGACAACCTTGCCGAGCACCTGCACGTTGGCGGGGTAGCGGTCCTCTGCGCCCGACCAGGGGTCGGCCTGCAGCTGCTTGAGGCCGAGCGAGACGCGCTCGCTCTCGCGGTTGAACTTGAGGACCTTGACGCGGAGCTCGTCGCCGATGCGGACGACCTCTTCCGGGTGGGTGACGCGGCCCCAGCTCATGTCGGTGATGTGAAGGAGGCCGTCGATGCCACCCAGGTCGACGAAGGCGCCGTACTCGGTGATGTTCTTGACGACACCATCGAGGATGGAGCCCTCGACAAGGCGCTCGAGCGTCTTCCGCTTCTGGCGCTCGCGCTCGTCCTCGAGGAGGGCACGACGCGACAGGACGATGTTGCCCCGCTTCTTGTTGAACTTGATGATCTTGAACTCGAAGGACTGGCCGATGAACTTGTCGAGGTTCCGCGAGGGGCGGAGTTCGACCTGGCTGCCCGGGAGGAAGGCCTTGACGCCGATGTCGACCTGGAGGCCGCCCTTGACGCGTCCAATGACGAGACCGAGCACGAGCTCGTCGCGCTCCACCTTGCCGGCGATCTCTTCCCACATCTTCATGCGGTCGGCTTCGCGCTTGCTGAGGCGGCACTGGCCGTAATCGTCTTCCAGAGCGACAACGAAGACCTCAACCTCGTCGCCAACGGCGAGGGTGATGGTGCCGTCGAGGGCGCGGAACTCGCTGAGGTCAATGCGACCTTCCGACTTTCCGCCGATGTCGATGAGTGCCTGGTCATCCTTGATCGAGAGGACGATACCCTTGGAGATTTCGCCTTCGCGCGTGCCGGAGGCCTCGGTCTCGAGCAGCAGCTCTCCGAAGCTCAGCGAATCCTCATCCTGCTTCTTCTTCGCGAAGAAACCACCCTTCTCAACAGCCTTGTTCATGCTCATGTAAAATAGATCCTACTACTTGCAGACGACCACTTTCCGGAGTGTTCTCTGCAATTTGCCCGTGTTCAACCCACGGAATCAAGACATCCTCGGGCCAGCCTCCACCATGGAGAGAGGTCCGCGTCGCGAAGGGTCCGGTCAGCGCGACGACCGCCTCAACACGGGCCCGGAGGGGAACAGCGTTGACAGCAGCGCGCGCGCCCTAGCCGAAAGCAGCGACAAAGGTCAAGCGAACGGCGGCAGAGAGCGCCCGCGGAGCGCGTTGACAGCACCCGCTGCGGCGACCAGAGGCGGCCCTATGGCTGACGCTCCCTACATCGGCCGGCTCGCTCCGAGCCCGACCGGGCGATACCACCTTGGCAACCTCTCTACTGCCCTGCTCGCCCAGCTCCGTGCGCGCCGCAGCGGCGGCCGGCTCATCTACCGTCTCGAAGACCTCGACGGGCCGCGCGAAGCGGCCGGGAGCGCCGCCGCCATCGCCGACGACCTGCGCTGGCTGGGCATCGACTGGAGCGAGGGCCCCGACTGCGGCGGACCGCAGGGCCCCTACATCCAGTCGCAGCGGTTCGACCTCTATGAGGCGGCTGTCGCGCAGCTCGAAGGGTCGGGCCACCTCTACCGCTGCACCTGCTCCCGCAAAGAGATTGCAGAGGTGCTCTCGGCGCCGCATGGCAGCTTTCCTGCGTCGCTGCTCTACCCGGGAAGCTGCCGTGGTCGGAGGGAGGCAGGAGGAGATGAGCCGCATGCGCTCCGCTTCCGCGCCGGCGGCCTTGTGGTGGTGGATGATGTGCTAGCGCCCGCGGTTGCGGTTGATACAGGGCTGGACCCGGGCGATGCGATTGTTCGGCGTCGCGACGGCTGCATTGCCTACCACCTGGCCGTGGTGGTGGACGACCTGGCGATGGGGGTGACCGAGGTGGTGCGCGGGCGTGACCTGCTCTCCTCCACGGCGCTGCATGTTCAAATCGCAGCGGCGCTCGGACAGCCCTACCCGGCGACCTGTCATGTGCCGATGGTGCTCGATGCTTCGGGGCAGCGGCTGGCGAAGCGAGACGGGGCGATGGGCCGCCCAGAGCTTGAGGCTGTGGGCTACACGCCGGCGCTGTTGCGAGGGGCCTTTGCCTGCCTCTGGGGCTTTGCCGACCGGCTGGAGGCTCTGAGCGTGGAGGAGTTGGCGGCGCTGTGGCGCGACGAGCCGCTGCGCGCAGATGCGTTGAATCTGCACCGTGCGACGAGTAGAGGTCCGGAGGCGCTGCGACTGGCGCTCTCCGCGAGGTAGAAGACAGCATGAAGGTTGGGTTTGAACTGCTCGGAGAGCTCGTCAACATCGACAGTACGACGGGGTCCGAGGCGGCCTATCTGGGCTACCTCGAGGCGCTGTTTGTGGGGCTGGGCTGGCAGGTGGAGCGACAGGAGGTTGCCGAGCAGCGCTGGAACCTCTGGGTGCGGCGTTCGCCCTCCCCGCGCATCACCTTCTGCACCCATGTGGACACCGTTCCGCCGCACATCCCTGCCACGCTGCGGGGCGATAGGCTGCATGGCCGTGGCGCCTGCGACACGAAGGGGGTGCTGCTCGCGATGGTCGATGCGGTGCTCGGGCTGCCGGATGAGGTGCAGCAGCAGTGTGGCTTCGTCTGGGTGGTGGGCGAAGAGGTGGATCACATTGGAGCAAGCGTTGCGGGCGCTGCTCCGCTCTGGACTTCAGAATGGATGGTGATGGGCGAGCCGACGCAGAACCGGCTTGCGACCGGACAGCGCGGCATTCTCAAGATTGCCGTTGAGACGACGGGCCAGGCGGGCCACTCGGCCTTCGAAGAGGCGGGCCATTCGGCGCTCGAGCCGATGCTGGACATCCTGACCGCGCTCCGCATGCCAGGATGGCCGTCTGACCCGTTGCTCGGTGAAACGCGGTTCAACATCGGCGTGCTCCATGCCGGCGTGGCTGCCAATGTCTACCCGCCGAACGCGATGGCCGAGCTGCTCTTCCGGGCGGTGTCGGATCCCGCTGAGCTTTTGGAGGAGGTAGAGCGCAGGGTAGCGGGACGAGCGGTTGTGCGGTTGCTGGCGAGCAATCCGCCGGTGAAGCTGGCCTACTGGGCCGACCTGCCGACCGATGTGGTGCCATTCAACACAGACGCGCCCTACATGAGCCACCTCTGTCCGGTGACGCTGGTGGGCCCTGGAGACATTCGGACGGCGCACAGCGAGCACGAGCACCTTCGGCGCGACGACTACGAGGCTGGGGTGCTGCTCTACCGTGCGCTGGTTATGCGATGGCTCGCCGGGGATCGCCCGAGGCTCGGGTAGCAGATTGGGCCTTCGAGGGGCTCAGCAACTGGGTCGCCGAGGCCGCCGTCCGTCTTGTCTCGCAGGCCACCTTTCGTCTAGGGGTGGGCTGGCATCTTTGCGTCTTCGATTCTGTGTCAACTTTATGGCGAGCACCATCGTGAAGCGTCTCATCCTCCTTGCATCTCTTGTCGTCTCTTTCGCGTTTGCCTCGCAGGCCTCGGCCCAACGGGTGATTCTGGTCGATGAGAGCAACGAGGCCACACCGCAGGTCGAAGCCCGCGCGGCCTTGGGTCTTCTCGGCATCTCGACCGACGCTGCGAACTTAACCTACGCGGCGACTGGCGGCGATTTTGTGACAGGCTACGGGCCGCTGGGCGAGACGCGTAATCGCTGGGACCTGATGATCGTAGAACTGCACCGGACACCGATTACCTCGGTGACCGCGGGAGTCATCCTTGATCACCTTGCGGCTGGCCGCCCGCTCATCTTCTCGGCGCCCTCTCTTTACCAGCCGTCCTCGAACTCGCTGTTCGCCGTGTCGCAGAGCCTTCAGACGGCGATGGGTCTGAACTGCACCGCATCGCTCACCGCAGGCCAGGCCGTAACCACGGCGCCTTCGAATGGCGTTGACCTCTTCAACTACCCCGACACAGCAAACCGTATCGTCTCGCCGATGACTGGCGTTCGTGCGGGCACGACTGTCTTCGGCAACATCTGCAACTTCCCCACCGGCGCGCCGGCGGGTGGGCGCATCTTCGCGCGGCTCGGAGCCAGCGCAGTTGCGGGCAACCCCGCCATTCTCTTCACGGCCAACAAGAAGGTGCTCTGGCACGCGCTGGTCGGCAATGCGATGGCGCTCTACGACAACGATGCCGACGGCGTGACCGACCTCACGGAGTACTACCGCAACGCGATTCAGTTCATCCTCGATGAGCAGGTGGGCCGCGTGGTCACGGTGGGCGACACCGACTTTGCCGCAGCGACGGCCTACGCAACTTCGCTAGGCGTGACGGCGACGCCGGTCACCGACTTCGACCGGCTCGACTACATCATCAACCGGGGCAACTTCGACACGCTCTTCATCGAGTACCGCGACCTGACGGCTGCGCCTGACCGGCTGGAGAATGCCATCATCAACGCCCGCGCCAAGGGCAAGCAGGTGCTCTTCTTCTCGTCCGATTTCGACGGCGCGCCGCAGTGGGCAACCCGCCTTGGATTCGCCGTGGAGTCGGGCGACCACGCTGGCGCATCGGTCGTTCGCGGCACCTCGGGTCTCGAGCGCCGCCTCTTCCAGCAGCCCAACTTCGTGGATTCGACGGCGCTCACCGGCACGGAGCGGGCGGACGGAAACGATGTTGTCTCGACGATTCCGGATGGCCTCGTCAGCCTTGGCCAGTTCGAAGGGGGCGGCACGTCGCTCCTCGGCTCGCTGAG
>JBIIFW010000017.1:0-20353 GCA_044236985.1 Bradymonadia bacterium
GCGGAGCTGCTCGCGGCGCGGCCGGTCGGCCTGGCTTGGGTGGCTCTTTCCGGCGGGCCAGATGAGATCGGGGAGCAGCAGAAAGGTTGCTGCGACGAAGGCGAGGAGATTTCCGCCGACCCATCCGACGGCGCGGCCGAGGAGATCGAGGGCGACGAGGAGCAGGAGCAGGCCTGCAGTCGCCCCGAGCAGCTCGCGGCCCCTAGGCGGTGCGGGAGGCTCCGCTGTCACGGCGCTGCCAAGGTGGCTGGCGACGGGCGATTTTATGTTCAACTCCATGGGTTTCGTTGTATGCTCGCACCGCCGTTGGTGACAAGCATCAAGGGTAGTCTGCTCGCGCAGGCGTCCAGGAAGGTGAGCCCTTCTGGCGATGCGTTCCCCGGCGGATGGCGCGACCTAGTGGAGACGGAATCGACGATGGCGACCAAGCACGGTGGACCGAATGATGGTGCAGAGCGTTCCGAGGCCGGCTCCGACGAGTCGGTGAGCGGCCATGGCGCGACGATGATCGGCATGCCTGTGCTTGAGGGGCTCTCTCAGGCGGCGGAGGAGCAGTTCTCCGTGCGTGGTGTGGACGGTCAGGTCGAAGGGCCGATGGCCACCGACGCGCTGATCGGCGCCATCCGTGCCGGCCGCTACACGGGCGATGAGTCGGTCTCCCGCGACGGTCGTTTCTGGATCCCAATCGTCGCGATCCCCGATCTCGGAGCAGCCTTCCGCTCGGCCGAGTCGCCTTCGGGCGCGACGCTCTTCGGCGGTGTCCCGCTCGTGCTGCCGATCGATCCTCCGGCCGATGCCGACGAGGCACTCGGACTGCTGAGCGATGATGAATTGGATGCCTTCTCCCCACCCACAGGCGGCGCCACGGTTGCGATGGAGCTGCCGGCAGGTCTGGTTCTGGAAGAGAGCGCGCCAGCCGGACGCGGCGGCGCGACCATGAACTTCGACATCGACGAGCTTCCTGCCGAGGCCTCCATTCTTGCCGACCTGATGGATCTCGATCTCACCGATGAGGCGAAGGAGGTCCCGGCGCCGAAGGAGCCGGAGGAGCCGGAGCTTCTCGACCTCGAGGAGGCGCCGCTGAGCGAGTCGCTGCTGCTGCCGGCGCCGAAGGGCTTTACGGCCTTCTCCGAGGCGCCGCTCGAACTGCTGGAGGCGGTGCGTCCTTCGGAGCCGGCACTGACCTCCGAACTGCCGCTTCCCCACGGGTTTACCCACCTGGGTGAGGTTGATCTGAGCGTGGTGGAGGCCTTGGGTCTAGAGGTGGAAGACCTTCCGATTTCCGCCAGTCTGGGGCCCGAGTTTCCGCGCTCTGCATCGGAGGCGCTCCCCCGCTCGGCTGGCGGGCTTTCGAATCTCCCGACGCCCACAGCTGGGCTTCCGCGCGGCGGAGCGACGCTGGTCGCGCCGGAGGAGGCTGTAGTCGACGAGTCGGCGGAGTTCCCCGCCAACCGAGGCGCGGCGCTGGGCAGCATTCAGTCGCTCGATGGCCTCGTGGGCGACTTTGGCGAGCCGCTCGATGAACCGATCGGCGGCGGCGAGTTGCCTGCCTCCGCACGGGCCGCCGGCGCCAACATTCTCGATACCTTCTCCTCGGTAGACGCCATCTGGGCCGGTCCTGCGGAGAGCAAGTCTGCTCCGGCATCGGAGCTCCGTGGTGGAGGCGCACGGACCGTTGCGGCCGCCCGCGCCGCGACCGTCTTCGGCGCATCGACGGTGCCGAGCAGCGCCCATCTGGACGACTTCGATGCCCCCGATGCGGGTGGCGCCCACACGGAAGGTGGAGCTCCCTTCCTCTCCGGGTTTGACCAGCCCTCCGAACCCTCGGGCTTCGACAGTTACCAGCCTGCCAATGATGGCGGCGACCCGTGGGGGCAGCCGGCCGAGGGAGCCGAGGCGACAGACCTGCCGGCCGGAACGGACGAGTATGGCGAGTACTTCGGCTCCGGAACCGGTCAGTCGACAAGCGCGCGGAAGGTGGCTCGTCCGGCGAGCAACAAGAAGCCTTGGCTGGCCGTTGCGCTGGGGCTGCTGGTGGTGGGTGGCGGCGGCTACTACGGCTTCACCGTCTATGAGCAGAAGCAGGTCGAAGAGGCAGCCCGTCTCGCGGCCATTGAGGCAGCCCAGAACCGGGTGGTGGAGCAGCCCAAGATTGTGCTCGGGCAGCTTTCGGAGCTCGAATCGGGCTCGTCGAAGGCCTATCAGACCTTCGTAGACAATGGTCGCAAGGTGCTGTCGCGTGGCGGCTCCGATGAGGAGCGGGCGCGGGTGATGATCGCCGCTGCGCTGCTCCTGGCCGAGCAGCCGGAACAGCGCGATCTGTTCACGGATCTTGAGAAGTGGAATGGGCAGATCAAGTCGGCCGATGCCCCGCTGATGCGGCTGGCCCGTGGCGCCTACCTGGCGATGCGCAGAGACGAGACCGCGAAGGCGACGCTCGAGGGGGTCTCCGACCCCAACCTGCGGGCCTTTGCCTCGCTCTTTCAGGCGATCGGCGCCCTCCAGATCTACCGTGGCATCGATTTGACGGTGCCGCTCGTGGCGCCCAAGGCGGGCAAGGCTGCCCCGGGCAAGGCGAAGCCGGCAGCCGAAGGATCGGGCGCCGCTGAGGGCAGCGGCAAGCCTGCTGCGCCTGCGAAGGCTGAGGGTGGGGGGGCTGCTGCCGTGGCGGCTCCGACCGACAAGCCTGCGCCCGCACCCGAGGCTGTGGCCCTGGTCGCAGCCCCCGCAGAGGCTGAGGTCGTCCGAGAATTGCCGAAGGGGACCATCGAGGCGCTCGAGCGGGCTGCGTCGCTCGACCCGAAGTTTGTGGCGCCCCACTACTGGCTCGGCTGGATCGCGCTGTCGGAGAGAGAGCCGGCGAAGGCACAGATCTCGTTTGGCAAGGCGCTCGAGCTCAATCCGCAGCATGTCCGGTCGGTGGTTGGCATGGCCGATGCGCAGCTCCGCGAGGCCAAACTGGTCGACGCAGAGACGCGGGTAACCCGCGCCATCGAAGACCTCGCCGCGACCATGACGCAGTCGGAGCGGAGCGAGACCTACCTGCTAGCGGCCAGTATCGCTGTGGCCCGGATGCAGCCTCCGCTGGCCATCGAGAACCTGCTATCGGCGCTTCAGGCAGACCCCCGCAACCGCCGCGCGACCCGCGAACTCGGCGAGCAGTTCTTCCGCGCCGGCGAGTTCGATCGGGCGCTTGAACACTTCAAGCAGAACGCGGCCCTGTCGGCCGGTGATCCCGAGTCCACATTGGGCCTCATCAAGGCGCAGTTCGGGAAGAAGGACTGGAGCGCGCTCCTCAAGGGGCTTCCGCCTGCCATTGCGCAGTACCCGCGCGACGGACGCTTCCTCTACTGGTTTGGCCGGGTTCAGGAGGAGGCGGTAGAGTTCGACAAGGCCCGCGCGCAGTATGAAACGGCGCTTCAGGCCGATCCGAACTTCCTTCAGCCCTACATTCGGCTCGCGGAGCTCGACTTCCGCTCCAACGATCTGCCCTCTGCCCGCAAGCGGCTCGACGAGGCGCTCGGCGTAGGCAGCACCTCCTCCGATCTGGCCAACGATGTGGGTGAGTCCTTCCTTGCGATGGGCGAGACGAACCGGGCCGTGGCAGCCTTCCGCGCCGCGCTGACCATCGACCGGAGCAATCCTGATGCCCGCATCAACCTGGCTGGCCACTTCATCGAGACACGGCAGTTCGCCGAGGCTCTCGAGGAGCTGAACGAGATGATTGCCGCAGGTGTCGCGAGCCCGCGGGTCAAACTCCGGCAGGCGAGCGCGATGATTGGCGTGGGCGAGGCCGAGCGAGCGATTGAGACGCTGCTCAAGCTGATCGAGGCGGAGCCAAAGAACGCAGACTACCTCTTCGAGCTCGGTCGCGCTCACATGGCGAACAAGTCGTGGCAGTCGGCGCGGGAGAACTTCGCGCGGGCCTTTGAACAGGCCCCGTCGATGGATAGCGCGCTCTACCATGTTGGCCGCTGCGAGCTCGAACTTGGCAACCTCAACGAGGCCATCAGCGCGCTCACCCGGGTCTCCCAGCGCAACCCTTCGGGCGAGTATCACTACTGGCTCGGGCAGGCGATGGCCCGGTTGCCCGGCGATCAGGCGATGGCAGAGTATACGCGGGCGATCGAAGAGGATGCAGCCTGGTCGCTCGAGAACCCGGAGGTCTTCTTCGAGCGTGCGAGCATCTACCAGGCGCGCAAGCAGAACAGCCTTGCGAAGCTCGATCTTGGTGTCGTGCTGACCCTGCATCCCAACCATGCGCCGGCCTCGTGGCTGCTCGGCCGCGTGCTCTACGAAGAGCGCGACTTCTTGGGGGCCATTGCCCGGCTCGATCATGCCATCGCGGTCGATCCAAAGCTGTCGGAGGCTCACTTCTACGCGGCGCTCTGTTACCTCGCGCTCCCGGTCCCGGAGAACGGGAAGGCCCTTCGGCATCTCGAGCAGGCGGTGGCCGGCGGGCTCGCCGAGTCGAACCCGCGGGTGCTCGAAAAGTTGGCTTACGCAAAGGCGCAGGCGGGAAACACCGCAGGAGCGGCCGGCGATCTACAGCGCTACCTTGAGAAGGTTCCGACGCTCCCCAAGGAGCAGCAGCGGAGCTACAAAAACCAGATCGACAGGTGGCGGTCGAACCGCTAGCACCCTTCGCGGAGGTCGCCCGTGAAGATACTTTGCCTTCTCTCACATCCTCGCGCTGACATCCTCCTCCAGGCGCTAACGCACTTGGAAGGGGCGGATGTTCGGACGGCCGACTCCTGGGCCTCCTTCATGGAGGCAGTGGTTCAAGAGGGACCCTCGATCGCCTTCCTTGGCTTCCGAGCGCTGCTGCGTGACGGCGAGGAGGCGGTGGCCTCGGCGCCGTGGGCACTGCAGGCGCTGGGCATTCCGAGCGTGGTGGCGTTTGCGGATCAGGAGGAACTCTCTGCCTGCGAAGGCCCGCTTGATGGCTTTGACGGCATCTGCCTGCTCTCCGAGGATGCAAACGAGATCGGCAGAGTTTGCGCAGAGGCCATCGAAGCGCACGCGGCTCGGACCGAGGTTTCTGCTGCGCCGCCGGCGTTCACGCCGCCTGCCGGTAACGCCGATGATGATACACCCTTCGACCCCGAAGACGCCGGGTTTCAGGAAGACCTCTACGGCGAAAGCGGCGAAGCGAGCGGCCACTTTGCGCCGGTGCCCTCGTCAGCCGGCGAGCGAGCCCCCGAGACGGGCGAGCGCGAGTCGCTTGCTGCGATCGACGCGCAGGCCCGCGAACTCCTCGGGGGCAGCGTGCTCCGGAGCACCCCGACCAGCGGCACGGCGCTGGCGCTCGAAGGCGTGCTGCAGGTGCAGATCGAGCTTCCCTCCACCGATTCGGGTGAGGTCACGCCGCTTGTCTTCGCGCGCCTCATGCTGGCCATTGGGCTCGCACGGCGGTCGGGCGAACTGGTGCTCCGCAACGGCAATGTGGAGCGTCGCTTCGTAGTTTCGGGCGGCGAGATTGGGCGATTGGATCAGCCCGTCAGCCCGGCCGACGAGGCCAAACTCTTCTCCGTCATTACTTGGACCGCCGGCCACTACGAGTTCTTGAGCGCACCGGTCTCGCGCCCCCGCTTTTACGGTTTTGGGAGCGCCGCATCGGTCGTGCTGCGTAGCGTGCAGCGCCACGCCAGCGTGAACGAGATCGCATCCTCGCTCGTGCGACACTTTGCCAGCTATCCCGTTGCCCCGACCTCGAGCGATTCGCTCGCCTTGCTGCGTGAGGCGAGCCCCGATGTGGCCCGCTTCCTCGATGCGGCGACGGGCACCGTGACGCTCGAGCAGCTGCTCGCCCGCGCGGCCGGCAACGTGGATGCGACCATGCAGTATGCGCAGATCTGCTGGAGCCTTGGCGGGATCGTCTTCCTGCCCGAACCCGCCTCACAACCGGTCGCGGTGGTTCTGCGGCGCCCGAAAGCGGCCGGTGGCTTCGCCGTTTCTGAAGACGGCGTTGCTGGGTCCGAGACGCAAGGGGGGGCCTCTTCCAGCTCCATCGCTGCCTTGAACCAGCTCGAGGATCTGCAGTCCCGTTTCGGCAAGTCGGACCCCTACGCAGCCTTTGGGCTGGCGCCCGGCTGTGGTCTCGCTTCCGTGGAGCGCCGGTACTACGAGCTGGTGCGCGAGTTCCATCCTGACCGGTTCGGGCGGTCGAACCACGCGTCGGTGCGGGCAGAGGCCGACGCGCTGTTTGTCCGGCTGCGCGACCTTCAAGGGATCCTCGGCGGCCTCGAGCGGTCTCGGCCTGTCGCGGAGCCTGCGGCAGCAACGGTCCAATCGGCCAACCCGTCGCTACCCCCGGTGGTGCCGCCATCCACGATGAACAGACCCGCCGTGTCGCGGCCAGCCGATTCGAGAACCTCGTCGGCGCAAGAGGCGCTCGAGCAGGCTCGTCGGAGTGGAGGTGCATCGGTGTCGCAGTCTGGAGTGCACGCCCGTGTGGGGGCGCAGCCCGCCGCGGGGCTCTCGGCCGTGCGCACCGGCCCGGCGCCAGCGGTTTCGTCGAATCCATCCATGGCGCGGACCGTGGTGACCCCAGCCGTGCCGAGTGCGGCTGTCTCACAGGCTACCCCACGTCCGGCCGCGTCGGCTGTTGGCAGGGTGAGCGGCGATCAGCTCTTCCGCAACGCGCAGAAGGTGCTTGAGACGGGCGCCGTAGACAAGGCATGGGACATGCTCGTGGCGGCGCGTCAGAAGGGCGCTGCGGGGCCGCTGGTCGACGCGCATGAGGCCTACCTGCTGGTGATGCGCAAGAAGCTTGATGGGCGGACCGCAAAGAAGCAGATGGAGAAGGCGCTCGAGGATCTCGTGGAGCCCCACTTGCGCAGCGCCGCAGCCGTGCTGCTAGGCCATCTCGCCCGCGCAGAAGAGAACTACACTGAGGCGCTCTCCTGCTACCGGCAGGCCACCGACATTGATGGGAACAACCAGGAGGCCAACCGCTGGGTTCGCCACCTCCGTCAGCAGTTCGACAAGGCCAAACGGCCGGTCAGCTTCCTCGATCGTCTCCTCACCCCCAAAAAGCCGGGCTGACCGGCTTCCGTGAGCCCTGTGCTCCTCTCCGCGTAAGTATCATCCATGGGCAGAATCATCGGGATCGATCTCGGGACCACGAATTCGTGCGTCGCTGTGATTGAGGGCAACGAACCCATCGTGCTTCCGAATGCGGAGGGTGCTCGTACAACCCCGTCGGTGGTTGCCATCACCGAGAACCGTGAGCGGCTTGTCGGGCAGCAGGCCAAGCGGCAGGCCATCATCAACCCGGAGCGCACCATCTCCGGCGTCAAGCGGCTGATCGGGCGCAAGTTTGACTCGGCCGAGGTAGACGAGATCAAGGGGTTACTGCCCTATCGGATCACCGACGCGGCGAACGGCGACTGTCTCATCACCATCAACGGGCAGGACTACTCTCCTCAGGAGATCTCGGCCTTCGTGCTGCAGAAGATGAAGTCGACCGCGGAGGACTACTTCGGCGAGCCGGTCACTGAGGCGGTTATCACCGTCCCCGCCTACTTCGACGATGCCATGCGGCAGGCGACGAAGGACGCAGGCCGCATTGCCGGTCTCGACGTCAAGCGTATCATCAACGAGCCCACGGCTGCAGCGCTGGCCTACGGCTCCAACGCAAAGGCCAACGCCTGCATCGCGGTCTTCGACCTGGGCGGTGGAACCTTCGACGTCTCCATCCTCCGTCTGCGCAGCGGCGTCTATGAGGTCATCGCGACCTGCGGCGACAACGCCCTCGGCGGCGACGACTTCGACCGGGCCATCCTCCGTCGCCTCGTTGCGGTCTTCGAAGAGCGCACCGGCATCAACATCTCCGGCGACAAGATGGCGCTGCAGCGCCTGCGCGAAGCCTCCGAAGCGGCAAAGTGTGAGCTCTCGTCGCTCAATGAGACGAACATCAACCTCCCATTCCTTGCCGTCGACGAGACCGGTCCGCGCCACCTCACCTACGCCCTCACCCGGGTGGAGCTGAACGACCTGACCGCCGCGCTCATCGACCGGCTTGAGCTCCCCTGTGAGACCGCCTTTGGCGATGCTGGGATCCGGCCCGAAGAGATTGACGACGTCCTCCTCGTCGGCGGCATGTCGCGCATGCCGAGCGTGCAGGAGCGGGTGGCACGCATCTTCGGAAAGCGTCCCAACAAGAGCATCAACCCGGATGAGGCCATCGCGGAGGGCGCCGCCATCCAGGGGGGAATCGTTGGTGGCGAGGTGAGCGAGGTTGTCCTTTTGGATGTCACGCCGCTCACGCTCGGCATTCGCGTTGCCGGTGGGATGATGTCCTCCGTCATCACGCGCAACAGCCCCATCCCGACGCAGCGCAAGAAGGTCTTCCAGACCACCGAGGACGACCAGGAGTTCGTTACCATCGAGGTGCTGCAGGGCGAGAGCCGGGTGGCCGCCGACAACCGGCTCCTCGGCAACTTCACGCTCGCGGAGCTGCCGCCCGCGCCTGCCGGTGCCAACCGCATCGAGGTCACCTTCCAGATTGACCGGGACGGCATCGTCCATGTCAACGCGCTGGATGTGGGCAGCAGGCGTTCGCAGAGCATCGTCATCTCGGGTCAGCGCGGCCTCACCGAAGACGAGATCCGGCGGGCGCAGGGCCAGTAGGGCTCTCAGCCCCGGCCTGCCCGTCGCGCAGCAACTTCGTTCTTCGTCGCGCCCGCTCCCTCCTCCGCTCGTCGCTCCTCGGCGACCTCCGCGTGGCTCATGGCCTGCTCGAGGTCGAACCGCCGGTGGCGCCAGGCGCTCAGCGCGGCCGTGACAAGCAGGTCAACGACGGCGAGGCAGAGCAGGGCGGCGCCCACCGCTCCCGACAGCCGCGAGAGGCGGAGTCCCGCCCCGTAGCTGAAGCTCGTCGACAGCAGCAGCGTGACTCCGCCCAACGATAGCATCGCTGCCATGGCGAGAAGCCCGGCAAACCAGTGTGGCGCGGCCATATCGCAGGACGGTAGCGGTCCATCCCAGCGCGTCGCGGCGGGCGGCGAGAGCCTGCGCTGCATCCAGCCTACACCCCAGCCACAGAGCAGCGAGACGCCCACCAGGCTCCCGACCGAATGCAGCAGCAGGCGCCGGCCCGATGTGGCGAGCGCGGAGAGATCGCCGGGCTGCTCGGAGGCCTGCCGGAGCAGCATCTTCCAATCCTCGAACCAGCCGTCTCCGCCCGACGCCAACACAAGCAGGATGCCGCAGAAGGCGGCTGCATAGACCGCGCTCGGCTCGTACGGGAGGATGCCTCGGGCGGCGAGCCGGGCTCTACGGCTCCGCGTCGGCGGCTGATGTGTCTGCCCGCTCATTGGCTGCCGAGGATGCGAAAGGCGCGGTCGCCGAGGTGCGAGGCTGCGAGCAGGAGCAGCAGCGCGATGGCCAGCGGCAGGAGCGGTCGGGTAGGGCGCATCGGGTGGCCGCTCCAGCGCGCAGCGACGCCGTCAAAGAGCGCCGATGAGAGCTTCAGTAGCGCCACTGGCAGTCCGAGCGCGGCGCCGACGAGTGCAAGCTGGGGCAGGAGCAGGAGCAGCCGTCCGGGCGCGGTCGCGAGCTCGTCTGCGCTCCGTCCCAAGGGCAGCATGGCGAGCGATGCGTCCAGCTCCGAGACCAGCTCCATGGGGCCGCCAGCGAGCGCCCAGAGCGCGAAGAGGAGCGGGGGTAGCTGCCGCCGCCAGAGTGGCACGCGATGCTCCGCAGCCTGGTCAGTCCATCCAGCGAATGCTGCGATGACGGCGAGGAAGAGCGAACCAGCGAGGGCGATCACGGCGCCGACAAGGAGCTCCAGACCGGCCGAACCCGCCGTGCAGGGAGTCGACACCGCATGGGCAGGCACCAGCGCTACAACGAGCGCCGCCGCTGCTGCGAGCAGCGACCAGCCGGGCACGCCGGTGAACTCGGCACGGCCCCAGAGCAGCGCGCAGGGCAACAGCCTGCAGGCCAACAGCACCGCTGTGTCGATGACAAACAGCGGGGTCTGGTTCACGGCTTGCCAACCTTGGCGAAGGCCAGCGCAAGCTCGGCGAGCTGCTTAAGGCGGGGCAGGAAGTAGGGCTCGGAGAGGAGGAGCGCGACGCCGCCGAGCAGGAGCCGGAGCGCGAGCGAGAGGGTGGTCGCGCGCACCTGCGTCTTGGCCTCGATCAGCCCTGCGATGAGCGAGCCTGCGAGGGCGCCAACGAGGGCAGGTCCCGTGAGCCAGAGCAGCACCCAGCAGGCCTCGGTGAGGAGCAGGCTGAGGGTCATGGCGCGGCCCCGGGGAGCAGGTAGCCGACGACGAGGTTCTCGGTGAGCAGGAGCCATCCTCCGGCCGCGACGAAGAGCAGGATCTTGGCCGGCAGCGCGACGGTCGCATGTGGGATGGAATCGAGCCCGATGGCCTGCAGCGTGACGGCGATGGCGAGGTCGACCAGCAGGAAGGGGAGGGCGACGGCGAAGCCGAGGAGGAAGGCCTCCTTGAGCTCTGTGATGGCGAAGGCACCGAGCGCGAGGTGAGCCGGCAAGATCGCCGTATCGGCGTTGAGGTGGCCTAGCTTGAGGAAGAGCGCCCGCTCCTCGGCGCCGGCGTTTAGCTCCAGAAAGGCGCGCCAGGGCTCGAACAGCGTGGCGAGCCAGGGCAGCAGGGTGAGAAGATTCTCGCCGCCTCCGGTGGCCGTGGCGAGCCCGTCTGCGGGCAACAGCGGGACGAGTGGCGCCATAACCACAAGCGTGAGCACGAGCGCCACTGCGGAGACCACCAGCGTGGGTGGCACCTGGTCGTTGCCGACGCTGTTGCGCAGCAGCAGGAGCACGATGCTGAACTTGGAGAAGGAGGTCGCCGCGGCCAGCAGCAGCGGGAGCGCCGCCAGCAGCAGGAGCGGCAGCCAGTCGTTGAGGAAGGTGCTGCTCATACCGCGCTCCCCATCTCTCGAAGTGGGCAACGCGTCGCACATCGCCCAATGGTCTCTTTTGCTCTCATGACCCCTCCGTCCAAAGCCGAGGAAGGTTTGCAAACCGACAGGATCAACCCAAAGAAATCACGGACCCTTCGGCAGTGGAAAGTGGCTCACGGCGACCCGGTTTCCCTCGGGGTCGACGAGGTAGCGGGTGAAGCCGGTGCGGTGGCTCTCTGTGGCGCCCCGCGCGGTTGCGGCGCTGCAGACCGCCTCGCTCTCAGCCTCGTCTGCCGTCGCAAAAGCCAGCAGGAACCAGCCCGGCTCGGGGAGGCGGAGCCCCTGCTCACGCGCGTGGCCTGCTTCGATCGATTCGACCATCAACAGCCCCTCGCCCAGACGGAGCCAGATGGAGCGGAGCGTGCCGTCGTCGCGTCGGTGCTCCCGAACCTGCTCCAGGCCAAAGACCGAAGCGTAGAAGCCGGCCAGTGCTGCCACGTCCGTAGCGCCGAGCGCGAGGTGGTGGAGCTGCATCAGCCCAGACGTGCGAGCATCGCAGCGCGGCTCGCAAGCTTGACCCGCGGTCGCCCCGCAGCCGCGCCATCTTCGAGCTCCGCCGCGTCGAGCCGCTTCCAGTCTTCGAAGGTCACGACCCGGACGCCACGCCCTGCGAGGAGGGCATCGATGTTGCCCGTTGCTGCGGGTGCCGGCGTGGCTGCTGCGTCTGCGAGCAGGGCCTCTGCAGACTCCACAGCGCATGGCTTGTTGGTGCCGATGACGCCGCTCGGACCGCGCTTGATCCAGCCTGCGACATACTCGCGCCCCGAAGCGGGTTGGTCGTCTGCGGCCTGCGTGATGCGGCCGCCCTCGTTGGGGATAACGCCGTTTCGGCCGTCGAAGGGAAGGCCCTCAAGCGGGGTGCCGCGGTAGCCGACGGAGCGGAAGAGCAGGCCTGCCTCCAGCTCATGGTGGTTGCCCGTGCCGCGGGCCGAGACGTCGCCCGAGCCGTTGGGTGTGAGGGCGTTCTGCTCCACACGCACACCCGTGAGGCGGCCCTCCTGACCCAGCAGCGCCGTGGGTGAGAGGCAGAAGCGGAAGTGAACGCGACGCTGCTCGGCCTCGGCCGTCCGGCCAATGAAGGAGCGGAGGGTCTCGATGTTGCGGCCCGTCGTCTTGTCGGCGTCGGCCTGGGCCTGGCTCACCTCGTCGAGTTCGAGCTCGGCCTCGATGACCTGCGGGACGGCACTGCCGAGCTCACCGAACTCCTTGACCTCGGGGTTGGTGAACTTGGCCTGCGCGGGACCGCGGCGGGCGAGGATGTAGATGTCGCGGATGCGGCTCTCCCGCAGCGCCTCGAGCGCATGGGCGGCGATGTCGGTGCCGTGAAGCTCGTCTGGCGTCTTGGCGAGGATGCGCGCCACATCCATGGCCACATTGCCGACGCCGACGATGACAACCGCGCTGCAGCTCAGGTCGAAGGTCCGCTCGGCGAAGTCGGGGTGGCCGTTGTACCAGGCGACGAACTCGGTGGCGGAGAAGGAGCCGTCGAGCTCCTCGCCCTCCACGCCCAGCTTGCGGTCCGATTGCGCGCCGACGGTGTAGAGCACCCGATCGTAGCAGCTGAGCAGCTCCTCGCGGCTTACATCCCGGCCCACCGTGACATTGCCGAGGAAGCGGAAGCGCGGGTCGGCAGCGGTCTTCTCAAAGGTACGGGTGACGCTCTTGATTTTGGCATGGTCGGGCGCAACGCCGAAGCGGACGAGGCCGAAGGGTGTGGGCAGCGCGTCGAAGAGGTCAACGGTCACCGGCGTGGCCGACTGGCCGAGCAGCGAGGCGGCCGCGAAGAAGCCGGCGGGGCCTGCGCCGATGATGGCAATGCGGAGAGGATTGGCGGCAGTCTCAGACATCGGGTGCAACTCTCGAAGGGTCGAAGTGACGGTCCGGCGATTAGCCCAGCAGCCCCGCACTCTGCAATCCGAACCTCGCCGCACAGCGCCTTCCGCGCGAAGATTTGCGCGACCCTCCGCAGCCCGTTAGTCGGCCCCACCATGAGAAGACGCACCCCTGAATTGAACCGCATGAGATTCCTCGCCACCGCCGTCCGCGGCACCGAGAGAATCCTCATGGAAGAGCTTATCGAACTCGGCTTTGAGGCACCGACCATGGTGCCCGGAGGCGTGGTCTTCGCCGGCACCATCGCAGATGGCATGCGCGCCTGCCTCTGGCTCCGCACCGCGCAGCGGGTGATGGCGCTCATCGGCAAAGAGGTCATCCGGGCGCAGAGTCAGCTCTACGATGCGGTCCGCTCGCTGCCGCTGCTCGACTGGTTCACCGCCGACGCCACCATCTCGGTGCAGGTGCAGGGCGGCCGCGAACTCTTCGCGGACAGCCGCTATGCAGCGCTCGTCATCAAGGACGCGGTCGTCGATACGGTTCGCCAAGCCTACGGCCGCCGCCCCAACGTCGACAAAGACGACGCAGACCTGCAGCTGGTCGTGCTGGCAGACGGCGACACCTTCCGCTTCCTCATCGGACTCAACGGGGCGCCGCTCGCCTTCCGTGGCTACCGGCGGAAGGATGTGGAGGCGCCCATCCGTGAGAGCCTCGCAGCAGCCCTCATCCGCTACTCCGAGTGGGACCGCAAGTCGCCCTTCTGTGACCCGATGTGCGGCTCCGGCACGCTGCTCGTCGAGGCCGGCTGGATGGCCACAGATACTGCGCCCGGCATCCTGCGTGGCTTCGGCTTTCAGCAGTGGCCCTTCTTCGAGGCTGAGCTCGAGCCCACCTGGAAGCAGCTCCGCGACGAGGCCCTGCAGCGGCGCCTGCCTGCGGTCCGCGGCATCATCCTCGGCTGCGACATCGACCGCAAGGCGGTGGAGTCGAGCCGGAGCCATCTGGCGGCGACCGGTCTCGTGCAGAGCGTCGTGCTCCGCGAGTCGAATGCGCATGAGCTGGAGCCCTTCCGAAAGCAGGGCTGGATCGTCACCAACCCGCCCTACGGTGAGCGCATCGGCGGCGGCGTGGAGGAGGCGGGTGCCAACCTCGTAGGGTTCATGGACCGGGTTTCGAGCTTCTACGAACACACCGTTGCCATGGTCATGGATCGCGGCCTGCAGGAGCACTACATCGCCCGCAAACCCCGCAAGTCGCTGGGCACCTTCAATGGCCCCATCGCGACCCGCTTCCTCGTCTTCAGGAACCGGCCCGCGCCCTCCACGGAGGAACCCAACCTCCCAGATCAGCCTCCAGCGCAAGAGCCACCGACATCGTGAGGTGGTCGGTGCAGGGCTGCCCGACGACCTGAACGCCTAGCGGCAAACCTTGGCGGTCGAGGCCGAGCGGCACCTGCGTGACGGGTAGCTCCAGCGCGTTCCAGATGGCCGTGTAGGAGAAGTCGATGGGCGTGAGCAGCGGCATGCCGTGGCGGGGCGCCGTCCGTGTGAAGGGCGGGAAGAGCATCACGCCGCGGTCGCCCATGAGCTTTGCGAACTCGTCACGCATGCGCGCGGTCTCGTCGTAGAGCTTGGTCACATCTGCGGGGGCGACGCCGGGGAGCCCCTCGACCAGCGCAAGCATGATCGCGGGGAGGGTGTGGGGCGACTGTCCAGCGCACCAGAGCAGCAGCTGCTTGGTGGCGCTCAGCGGCGCGCCGTTTCCGAGCAGGTCTGCGAAGCTGTGCTCGGCGTTGGCCGACATCAGCCCCGACCAGAGCACCAGGGTGCGGCGAAGGGAGCGGGGCGCAGCCGTCACGACCGTCGCTCCGCGCGCCTCGAGTGCACGCGCTGCGCTCTGCATGCCTGCGCGGAGTTCGGCGCTCACGCGGCGCAGTCCGTTGCCCTCGATGACGACCACCTGGAGCCCTTCGATCTGCTCCAGCGACGGCGGAAGAAGTGGCAGCACCTGGGTGGTCGCGTCGATGCCGTCCGGCCCTGCAGCAAGCCGCACCAGGGGGTAGAGGTCCTCCGCGCGGCGGCAGATGGGGCCCGTGCCAAGCAGACGAAGCGCGGCCCCTTCGGCAATGGGATACTGCCCTGAGTTGGGCACCAGCCCGGGGCTCGGTTTGTGACCGAAGACACCGTTGAAGAAGGCCGGCATCCGGATGGAGCCACCGACATCGGCGCCGAGCCCGAAGGGCGATGCTCCCGAGCCAACAATTGCTCCTTCGCCGCCCGAGCTGCCGCCGACGATGCGCGCCCGGTTGTAGGGGTTGTTGCTCCGGCCGTAGACGCGGTTGTTCGACTCCATCCACATGTTGAGTTCGGAGGTGTTGGTCACGCCAAGCGGGATGGCGCCCGCAGCACGCCAGCGCGCCACCACTGTCGCATCGCCCGTGGAGCGCACCGCCCGGCGCGCAACGAGCCCGGCCGCCTGCGGCATGCCGATGAGTTCGAACGACTCCTTGATGGTGCAGGGAACGCCGAGGAAGGGGGGCAGTTCGGTCTCGCCGGAGGCGACACGCGCGTCTGCGGCAACAGCCTCTGCGCGTGCCTCAGCGAACCGCTCCGCGACCACCGCGTTCAGCGCAGGATTGACGCGCTGCATGGCCTGAATATGAGCCTCGACCACCGCCACCGCGCTTGTCTCACGGGTACGGATACGCTCTGCCAGACGGGTCGCAGAGTCGAGGAGAAGGGGACTGTTCATGCGCTCTCTTGCGGGGTGTCTGAGGCCGGTTCACCCTGGGCTCCGAGCGCGATACGGATGCGCTCCCGGGTCTCCTGCATGAAGGCCTCGGTCGATGCGAACTGCTCCGGTCGGAGAATCTCCAAGACCTCAATCTCAATTGCAATGCGCTCGGCAGCAGCGATGGAGCTGGAGTCTTTGCGGGCAATCAGGTGGCTGCCTCGGATCACGACAGGAACCAGCGGCAGGCCCGTCTCGCGTGAGAGCGAAAAGGCGCCATGCTTGAACGTCCGCAGCCGTCCATCTTCCGACCGTGTCCCTTCCGCGAAGAGAAAGACCGATGTGCCTCGAAGCAGTACCCGCTTGGCCTCCGCCATAAGACGCTCGGCGCTCAGCTTGTCGCCGCGCTTTACGGGCAGAAAGCCCGCCAGATAGAGTGTCCAACCGAGCACCGGCACCTGAAAGAGGCTCAACTTGGCGACCGCCACAAAGGGGTGGTCGACGTAGAACATAAGCACCGCGTCGGCCATGGAGGCATGGTTGGAGGCGAAGACGTAGGTCTGTTTCGGGTCGAGCCGTTCGAGCCCCGTGACCTTCACCGTCCAGTTCGGCACGATGTTGATGTAGGAGCGTCCCTGCCAGCCGACCATGTTGAGGATGGTACGACGATTTGCATCGAAGGGTGCCGTCACGATCCGGACGGTCAGCACCGCGATGAAAAAGAGGAACATCGTGATGCAGAAGTAGACCCAGTAGGTAACTGAGCCGATCAGGAGCTTCAGCTTCGACATCTTGCCTCCGCGCGCCGGCGGCCGGGAGAGCGGCTCATGCCAGCCGCCCCGCTTTGGCCTCCTGCATCCACTTCCGGAACTCGTCCTCGATGACCTTGATGGCCGTACCCTTGAGCGGCCGGAGCAGGAAGGGCACGTCGAGGTCGATCTGCATCGCACCCGGCCGCAGCTTCACCCCGCCTTTGAGCGTGAGCCCCTTGGCAGAGAAGGCGATGCCCACCTCGTCGTTCCCCTTCCAGGTGTAGGTCGGGTGGTAGTCGGGGAACTTCGCCGCGTAGCCTTCGAGCGCCTTCTCAAGGCAGCGCTTGGCGAGCTCGGGGCTCAGATCGTGAGAGAGGCTATGTTCGATTCCCATCTAAGGCTCCTCGCTACTGCTGCTCGCTCTCTGCCGCTGCCCGAAGCCTAGCTGCGCGTGAGCGCATGCGCATGTTGACGACCTCCATCAGCAGCGCAAACCCCATCGCAACATAGGTGTAGCCCTTGGGGATATCGAGTCCCGTGCCCTCCATCAGCAGCGTGCCGCCGATGAGGACGAGGAAGGAGAGTGCGAGCACCCGCACGCTCGGATGGCGTTGCACGAAGTCGCCGACGGGCCGCACGAACAAGACCATTCCTACCATGGAGAGCAACATCGCCAGCACCATGATGCCGATGCGATCGCCATCGACCATCCCGACCGCCGTCACCACCGAGTCAATCGAGAAGACGATATCGATGAGCATGATCTGAAAGATCACGCCTGCAAAGGCCGACTTCGCGGCCCGCCCCGCCCGTGCGTTCTCGAGGTCGCCCATTGCCGGCGCTACGCTTTGGGGCTGATGTTCGGTCGGTCGCTCCACATTCTCGTAGATCTCGTGCGTCGCCTTGTAGATCAGGAAGAGGCCACCCGCGACGAGGATCAGCTCCTTGCCATTCCATGGGCGCACAAACTCGAAGAGCGGCTCGGTGAGCCGCATCACCCATGAGATGGAGAAGAGCAGCACGAGCCGTGAGAGCAGCGCTGCGGCAAGCCCCAACTGGCGCGCCTTGTCCTGCTGCTCCTTGGGGAGCTTCGATGCCAGAATCGTGATGAAGACGATGTTGTCGATGCCCAGCACCAGCTCCATGCCGGTGAGCACGAGCAGTGAGACGAGCGAAGCGGAGTCGAGGGGGAATCCTAAAAGATCCATGGTGCCACGTGCGGAGGGGTGAGAAACCCCTCCTAGCAGAGGGCGCGCGGCGCGACGAGGGGCTTGCTTGACCCAAGAGGGTGCCGGTGCTTGACAGGCGCGGCGGCCTACGCGCTGCGATGGAGGTGTGCATGAAAGCTCTGGAAGCGTTGGTGAACCGCTATGTTCTCCTCTCGTTGCGGCGGCCTTGGCTGCTCATTGCAATCTACGCCGCCATCACCGTCGGCTCGCTTCTTCTCGCCACCCGCCTGAAGCTCGAGACCGACCTCAAAGACCTGCTCCCGGTCGACGCACCCTCCGTGGTGGCCCTTGAGGAGGCCCGCGCCCGTCAGGGCTCGAGCGACAAGTTTGTCATCGCCGTCGACTCGCCCGACCCGCTTAAGACGCTGGCCTTCATCGACGCCCTCGCGACGGAACTCGATGGCTGGGAGGCGGCGGAGTCCATCGAGTATAAGCAGGACCGGCAGTTCCTCCTCGATCGCGCGCTCCTCTTCCTCCCTGTCGAAGACCTCGGCCGCATCAAGGGCAACCTGCAGCGCATGGTGCGCAAGAAGCTGGCCGAGAACAACCCGCTCTTCATCGATTTCGAGGAGGACGACGACGGCTCCGGCACCGCGGAGGCCATCGAGGAGGTCAACTGGCGCGACCCCTTCTCCTGGATCGACCGCCTCTCACTCGCCGAACTTGGCGTCACCGACGCGCAGATCAACGAGGGTGTCGTCGCCTTTGACGAGGCGGTGGGCGAGCTCGACGGCTCCGCGGATGAAGCTCCAGCGGAGGCCAGCGGCGCAGCGCTCGCAAAGGCCGAGGCCGAGGCCGAGGCCAAACACAAGGCCGCAGCCTCCTCGCTGCGCAATCTGCCCAAGAAGTACCGGGACTACATGGTCGCCCGCGGCGGCGAGGTGGCGGTGCTCACTGCTCGTATGAAGGGCCGCAGCACCGACACCGCCTATGCCAAAACGGTCTTCGAGCACGGCCAGAAGGCCATCAACAAGCTCGACCCCAAGTCCTTCCATCCGCAGATGCGCGCCCTCGTCGTCGGCCCCTACGGCGGCTACACTCAGGTCAAGCAGATCTCGAACGATGCCTCCTCCGCAACGACACTCTCTGTGGTGCTCGTCTTGGCCCTGCTCGTGCTCTTCTTTCGAAACCTCCGCTCCATCCCCATCATCATGCCCGCGCTCTTCGTCGGGCAGGCCTGGACCTTCGGTATCATCGCGGTCACCTACGGCCGCTTGAACATCCTGACCGCCTTCGTTTTCGCCATGCTCGTCGGCATGGGCATCGACTTTGCCGTCCATGTCTACGGCCGCTCGCTTGAGAAGTTCAACGAGGGCCACAGCTGGGAAGAGGCCATCTTCGACGCCATTTGGAAGACAGGGCGGGCGCTCATCTCAGCCTGGCTTACCACGGTCGTTGCTCTCGCCATGCTCATCTTCGCCCACTTCGAGGGCTTCCGTGAATTCGGCGTCGTCTGCACACTCGGAATCACAGTCTGCCTCGGCACCACCTTCCTCATCATCCCGCCGCTCATTGGCGCCACCGAGCGGGTCAGTCGCGCCAAGCGTCGCCCACCCGCCCCCGACTCCGCGTTGCCGTCAGCCAGAAGCCGCTGGCTCCTACGGCTCTCTTCCGCTGTCTTCCTCCTGCTCGCGCTTTGGGGCGCCTACGCCTCCCGAGAGGTCGGCTTCGAGTATAACCTCCGCAAACTCGAGAGCAGCAAGCCCACCCAGGGCATCAAGTATGGCGCTGCGCTCGGATCGGGGAAGAGCTCCACCCCAGGTGTCATCCTTGGCAACTCCGAAGCGCAGATGCGCGAGGTCCACAAGGAGCTCCGCAGCCGGCTCCGTGCCGGTGACCCCAGGCTCACCTCCTTCCTCACCGTCGAGACCTTCCTCCCCTCCGACATGGATGCACGCCTCGGCGTCATCGACGAGATCCACGACATCCTCAACAAGAAGGCGCTCAAGCGGCTTGAGGGGCGCGAAGGCGAGGCCATCGCCGCGCTGCTCGAGCTCACACAGGTCGAGCCCTTTACCGCCGCCGATCTCCCGGAGTGGATCCGCCGCTCGCTCACCGAGAAGGATGGCTCCTTCGGACACATCGGGCTCCTGTACGGGAAGTATCGCGACGCAGACTCCAAAGATGTTGCCGAGTTCCAGAAACGCTACGGCTCCATCCCCACCTCCACGGGCGATGTGAAGGTGTCCACCAGCGGCTTCATCCTCTCCGACGTCGTGCGCTACGTGCAGGCCGACGGCAAGAAGCTGCTCTGGCTCGTCATGCTCAGCCTCGTCGTCATCCTGCTACTCGACTTCCGCGACCTCTTCGCCACCGTGGTCTGCCTTGCCTGCCTCGTCGCCGGCATTCTGATCACCCTGGGCATTATGTGGGCCTACGACCTCAAGGTCGGGCTCTTCAACATGGTGGTGCTGCCTACGGCGCTCGGCATCGGCATCGATGGCGCCACCCACATCTACCATCGCTTCAAGGAGGAGGGGCCGGACCGCATCTGGTTCATCCTCAAGACCACCGGAAACTCGGTCATCGCAGCGGCGCTCACCACGGTCGCCGGCTTCATCGGGCTCGCCTTCGTCGACCACGCGGGCATCCGGTCGCTCGGACAGCTCGCCGTCATCAGCATTACCGTCTGCATGGCCGCCGCGATCGGCATCCTGCCGGGGCTCCTCACCTTCTCCAAGTACAAGCCGAAGAGCGGCGAGAGCGGGCCCAAGGGTGCCGAGGCGGAGCCGAAGGCCTAGCCCTGCGAGCAGCCCCGCGACGCTAGATGAAGAGGGTGTCGAGCACGCCCTGCAGGACTTCGTCGCTGGCGAAGCTGATCTGGATGGTGCCTGAGCCGTCGGCGTTCGACACGAGCGTTACCTTGGTGCCC
>JBIIFW010000018.1:0-19949 GCA_044236985.1 Bradymonadia bacterium
CCACGCACGGGGAAGTTTTTGCGTGGCCGTGGGTTGGCGATCGAGGCGTCCGTCATTGTGGTGGACGAGGCGAGTATGCTCGACACCGCGCTCGCTGTTGCCCTGCTGGAGGCCGTGGGGCCGGAGAGCCAGCTGGTGCTTGTGGGCGATGAGGAGCAGCTGCCGTCGGTCGGGCCCGGCGACGTGCTTGGGGCGTTGATCCGGTCCGGGGCTGCGCCCGTGTCTCGGCTCACGCAGGTGTTCCGTCAGAGCGAGGGATCGCGGATTCTGGAGGTGGCGCATGCGGTGCGCGCGGGGCGCTGGGATGCGGTGGAGAACGGGCCTTCGAGCGATGTGTTCTTCATTGAGGCGGCCGACGCGGAGGCGGTGGTCGACGTGGTTGGCCGCGTGGTGACGGAGCGGATTCCGAAGCGTTTTGGGCTGCGTCCCTCGCGCGACATACAGGTGCTGGTTCCGATGCATGGAGGGGCGGCCGGTTCTGAGGCGCTCAATCGGGCACTGCAGGCGCGGCTCACGGGCGGCAGCGGTGTGGAGGGGGGCCCGATTCGGCCGAACGTGGGCGATCGGGTGATTCAGACGCGTAACGACTACGACCTTGAGGTGTTCAACGGTGACATCGGCGTTGTCACAGAGGTCCAGGAGGGAGCGCAGCGCATCCGTGTGGATTTTGAGGGTCGCGAAGTGGGCTACGGCGGCGAGACGCTGCGCGATCTGGAGTTGGCCTATGCGATTTCGGTCCACAAGTCTCAGGGGTCGGAGTTTGAGGCGGTGGTGCTGGTGCTGACCAACCATCACTTCCGGATGTTGAGTCGCTCGATTCTCTACACGGCGGTGACGCGCGCTCGGAGGCTACTGGTGTTGGTGGGCCAGTCGCGCGCCTTCAAGATGGCGGCAGAGGATGTGCAGGGGCGGGCGCGGATGACGCTGCTGTCGTCGCGTGTTCAGCGGCTGCGCGGCTAGAGTTTTGCGACGGGTGCTGCTGCGATGGGATAGCGGCGGCCTGTGCCGAAGGCCTTTTCGGTGACGCGGAGCACGGGAGGTGTCTGCCGCCGCTTGTGTTCGCTGAGGTCGATCAGCCGCGTGATGCGTGCGACGGTGTCGGGCTCAAAGCCGTTTCGGATGAGGTCTTCGGGCGCCTGTTCGAGCTCGACGTAGGCTTCAACGAGGAGGTCGAGGATCTCGTAGGGCGGGAGCGAGTCTTGGTCGGTCTGGTTCTCGCGGAGCTCGGCGCTGGGGGGCTTTTCGATGGAGTTGACGGGGATGATGATGCCGTCGCGGTTGAGGTGTCGCGCGAGCTGCCAGACGCGTCCCTTGGTGAGGTCTGCGATGGGCGCGAGCGCGCCGCACATGTCGCCGTAGAGGGTACAGTAACCGACGGCGAGCTCAGACTTGTTGCCTGTGGTCAGCAGGAGGGCGTTGTGGTGGTTTGCATGTGCCATCAGGAGGATGCCGCGGATGCGGGCCTGGAGGTTCTCCTCGGTGATGCCGTGGGTCTGGTTCTGAAGGGAGGGGCAGAGGGAGTCGCGGAGCGCGACGAAGGCGGGCTCTATGGGGATGGTGTGAGTCTTGATGCCGAGGTTCTGCGCGAGCGCGGTGGCATCGTCGAGGGAGCCTTGCGAGGAGAACTGGCTGGGCATGAGGAGCCCGATGACACTGTCTGGTCCGAGCGCGCGGACGGCGAGCGCAGCGGTGAGGGCGGAGTCGATGCCGCCGGAGAGGCCGAGGAGTGCGCGGGAGAAGCCCGACTTGTGGAAGTAGTCACGGATGCCGGTGACGAGTGCCTGGAGGGTGAGGTCGAGGGGGTCGGCGTCGGGCAGGTCTGGGGTCTCGTCGAGGCGGTCGAGGTGGAAGGTGTTGGAGGCCTCGAGGAAGGCAGGCGCGAGCTGTTTTGCACGGCCGTCTGGTAGCATGAGGAGGCTGTTTCCGTCGAAGATGAGCTCGTCGTTCGCGCCTACCTGGTTGAGGTAGAGGAGGGGCGTTTGGAGCTTGGCGGCGGCGGCGGCGAGGGTGGAGCATCGGCGCTCGAGTTTGCCTCCGGCGAAGGGGCTTGCTGAGAGGTTGATGAGGAGGTCGGCGGGCTGGGCGTTGTCGAGTGGGTCGTAGCCGTATCGGGCTCGGAGTCTGGGGTCGGCGCAGGCCCAGAGGTCTTCGCAGATGGAGAGGAGGAGTGTCCTGCCGCGGAAGCTGACGGCTGTGAGCGCGTCTCCGGGCAGGAAGTGTCTGGCCTCGTCGAAGACGTCGTAGGAGGGCAGGAGGAGCTTGTTGTGTCTGGCGAGCAGTCGTCCGTCGTCGATGAGGAGGGCTGCGTTCTGATACTGGTGGGGTCTGGTCTGGTGGGGGAGCGGGAGCCCGACGAGGAGCGCCGGCCCGCCGCATGTGGCGCTGGTGAGTGTGAGGAGCGCCTCGGCGACCGCCTGGTGAAGTCTGGGGCGGTCGAGGAGATCGCGTGGCGGGTAGCCTGTGAGTGCGAGTTCGGGGGTGACAACGAGGTCGGCGCCGGAGGTGCGTGCGAGGTCGAGGGCCGCGAGGATGCGGTCGGTGTTGTGGCTGAGGTCTCCGACCCGCGGATTGAGTTGCGCTGCGAGGATCTTCAAGGGTGAATCGCTTGCTCGGCAGGTGGTGAGTTGCTACCTTGGGAGTACGAAAAGAGTCCTAGCCGCCGGCGTGGCGTGTTCAAGGTCGGTTGCGTTTGAACGGGAGAGAGTCCGATGCAGGCAAGGGCGCTTGGAGTTTTTGTGAGTTTGGTCGCAACCGTTGCCGTATCAGCTGCGGCGGAGGCCGGCACGGGCGGTTCTCTGAAGATGACTGCGCTTGGTGACAAGCCCGCGGCGTTTCGGGCGAGCGTCTCGCTGCTGGGGCTGACGGAGCAGACGGCGGACATCAACCTGGACAATGCGCCTGACCAACAGGTCTTCACGGACGCTTCGGGGCAGCCCCGAGCAGCGATTCGTGATCTGGACTTTGATGGCCGAGCCGATGTGGTGGAGTTCTTCGGGCCGACGGGCGAGGTGCTGGAGCGTCAGTTTCAGATGGACTTCGACCCGTATGTGGATGTGGTGAGAGTGTACGAGGGGAACCGGCTGGTGCAGAAGCTTGTGGCAACGAGTTTCGACGGGTCGCTCTCTCTTGAGAAGTACTACGACATCGCTGGGAACCTTTCGCGCACGGCTCGGGACACGAACTTTGATGGTCGGGCTGACCTCTGGGAGTACTATACCGAGGGAAAGGTTGTGAACATCACGCGTGACCTCGACGGAGACGGCGAAGCCGAGACCATCGAAGAGGTTGAGACGAAGTGAGAACGGTGGGCTGGATGATGCTTGGGCGACGGCCTTGAGACCTCCGGTTCAGCGGTCTCAGATGATTGGTTTGCTGGAAGCCGATACGTGTTCCGCGGCGGTGCTTTCGGTGGCGGATGCGCTGCTGGGCAGCGGCTCTGCGGAGCGTCTTGCGTTGCTGGCGTGCGGAAGTTCTGCGTCGGAAGTTTCGCTGCCCTACGAACCCTGCATGGGCGATGAAATGGCGGTGTTGCCCTATCATCGCGCGCAGGAGTCGGTGGCAGCAGTAACGCGGTTTCACGGCGAGCGGCTGAACGGCCGGCGTGCAGCTGTGGGGCTGGGCGGTTCGCTCTGCGAAGGCATTGTCTCTCAGGTTGTGGTGCTTGGCGGTGATGTCGTGTTGGTCGCGCGTGGTCGCCTGCTCGCAGGTGAGGTGCTGTCGGAGGTTGTCGGTCGCTGCCAACTTCCGACCTGCGTGGCGGCCGAGGGGTTTGGCGGCAGCATTCGCAAGATTGGTGTAGCGGTGGACTTTGCTGAGGGGAGCGCGGCGCTGTTGGAGCGCGCGCTGGTGCTGGCGGCAGCGCTTGGCGTCGAGGTTGTTCCTATGCATGCGGCGCGGGCCGAAGCGGAGGGCGATCGTCGCGGCGGCAGTGGCAGTGAGGCGAAGCGATTTGAGCAGCTTGTCGGTCAGCTCGAATTGCCGTTCGGGGCTGCCTATGCGACGCGTAATCTTTTGCAGCCGCTCGAGGTTGTCCGGGGAGAGGCCGCGGAGGCTATCCGGGCCTGGGCCTCGACGGCCCCTGTGGATTTGGTGGTGGTCGGCAGCGGCGCAGCTGGTAGGGCCTTGCTGTCGCCCGGACAGGTGTGTTCGGCGCTGATTGGCTCGTTTCCCGTTGCGCTCTGGGTGGAGCAGCTGGGGAACCGGGAGTAGGCTGTCGGCTCTGCTTAGCGGGCGGAGCGGAGTTCTACGGAGATGCGGGGAGTTGCGGAGCGGAGCTCGGTGATGAGTACCCGCGCGAAGTTGGCGTCGCCGTCGTTTTCGGGGTCTGTGAGCTGGAAGAGCAGGGTGTTGTTGACGGTGCTGGTATCGGCGCGGTCGGAGACGGAGAAGAGGTGTCCAACGCCGCGGTCGCGCAGGAGTTCGAGGAGTCGTAGGCTGCGTTCGGAGCTCACGATTCCTCCGGGGGAGATGGCGTCGGGAAGTGCGGGGGCATGGAAGAGGAGCGCGAGGCCGGCAGGGGCGGGCGTGAGTTTTCGGACAAAGTCGAGTTGGTCGAGGCTGAGCTCTCCGTCGGAGGTGTCGAGAGAGAGGAGTTGGACGTTTCCGAGCATGGAGGAGAAGTCGGAGGGTCCGAAGCGCTCGAAGTAGGCGGCCCTTCCGGCGTCTCGCTCTGCGTCGCCGAGCGAGAGGGAGTAGGGGATGGAGATTCGGGGCTCTACGAGGCTGAGGAGCCGGGCGGCAGGCTCCGTCGCGTTGGGGTTGAGCATTCCGCCGAGGAAGTGGAGATGGTCTGCGGGCCAAGCATTGGCGTCTGCGATGAGCGCGTCGAGCGCGTTGTCGCTGTTTGCGTTGGGGCCTGCAATGAGGAGTCGGAAGGCGTCTTGGCGTTCTGCGGGCAGTGCAAATCGGAGGGAGAGTGAGCTGCAGGGGGGGAGCAGCAGTAGCCATTCCCGCTCGGTGTCGGAGCGCCGGAGCTCTGGCGGCGGCGTGAGATAGGTTGAGGTGGCGTTGGCTTCGAGACAAGAGGTTGCTCGCGGCGCGCTCTCTCGGAGGGGGAGGAGGACCACGGAGGTAGTGAGGTCGGCGCGTGCGTTTGAGAGGCGGAGGCGGATCTGTCTCGGGGTGGCATCGCCGTTGTCGAGGAAGAGGATCGGCAGCGGCGCGGAGGCGCGGAAGACGGCGACGAAGGGGTCTTGGTTGGTTCCGTCGTCGTCGGCGGTGCAGAGCTCGTCTGTGGAGGGCGCAGCGGAGAGAGCGGAGGCGCGTGGGTGGCTTGCGCAGAGGATTTTGCCTGGGGAAATCTCGGCGCGAATTCGGGCGTTGGTTGTGAAAGATGCTAGGGAAGACTGCGTGGATAGCGACGATTGTTCGCCGGTGAACTCGGAGCAGCCTGGGCTGCAGCAGAGGAGAAGCAGAACCGTGCAGGCTAGGAGGCATAGATGAGCAAAGGCGGAGCAGAGGGGCTTCGCCTGGAGCGGCACCGAGTTCGGGGCGCCTTTCGGCTCGGCATCCTGCTGTCTGTGCCTGTCATGCTGCTGGTATCGGCCTACCTGACGGCGCTGATGGTTCTTCAATCGACGCAAGGCAACCTGTGGGTGACGCGTTGGGTAGATGACCTGCTTCCAGGCGGCTTGGAGATAGGCCGGCTGGAGGTTGGCGGCAACCTATTCCGGTTCGAGTTGTACGATGCAACGCTCACGGATTTGCGTGGTCGCGAGGTGATTCACGCCAGTGGGATTGTCTGCACCTACCGGCCGTTGGCGCTGCTGACGGGCCGTGTTTTGTTTGACCAGTGCGAGGTGTCGGGCGGCCGTGTTCTGGTGGATGTTGAGCCCGACGGTCGGATGGGGCTGAACGAGGCGTTCAACGGTATGCTTTCTCTGAAGGGGGAGGGGCCTGTCCCGCGTGTGATTTTCGATGAGATCCGCGCAGAGGGGCTGGATGCAGTGCTTCAGTTCGGCGACGCGCTGATCCGTCTGGATGACCTGTCGCTGCATCGTGGCCGCGTGATTTCGGATGGCAATGTGGAGGTGACAACGCCCTACCTGAAAATCAGAAGCGGTCGTGTGCTGTTGACGGAGGCAGGGCTTGGGTTGGGCGTTGGGAACGGGACCTGGGAGGAGGTGGAGTGGAACGCGCTGCGGCGCGCCCGTCCGTGGGCTGCGGCCTTCGGCCCGGCGCCGAAGGGTCGTGACGGCCTTCGGGGTGTGCTCGACATCCCGCTCACGCGGGTCACATCGACCAACTTCCGCTGGTACAATGAAGGGATGAACTTCGACATGCTGAAGGTTGAGATGGCCGGCGATGAGGCGCGGCTTTCGGGTTCGGTTCAGGTGCTTGCTGACACGCCGAAGGTTCCGTCGGCGGAGGCGGCAGGGCTTCGGTACGAGGGAGAGCTGTCTGTGTCGCTGGGTGCGGATTCGCCATTTGTGGGGTTTGTACTTCCCGGCGCAATTCAGGCAGGTGCGGGCCAGCAGATTGGGGCATCCGGATATGGCTCGTTGCGGTTCTACGAAGGCGGTCTGCGGCTGGCGATGCAGAACCTGGTGGTGCTCGGTCATCCCATTGAGGCGTTTTCGACGGAGATGAAGTTTTCGCATGGTCGGATGACGCTTGGCGGCCCGACGGTGGTCCGTGCGTGGGGTGGACGGACGGAATTGGCGGGATGGTGGACGCCTGAGGATGGCCGCTGGGATGTGCGGGGTTGTGTTCAGCAGCTCGGGCTGCGCCGGCTCCTGCTTCCCTATGTGCAGGAGCCTGTTCTGGATCTGGTGGGCAGCGCGCAGCTGTCTGTGGGTGGCAAGGATTGTGTGGCATCGAAGGGGGGGCTTCACGCGTGGGGGGATCTCTCGGTGAAGAGTTTTCATGGATACTCGCACGTCGGTCTCCCCGGAGATCGGGCGCCGCTTGCGCCGATGGTGGAGCTCGACGCGACGGAGGTGGCTGTGTCGTGGCCGGAGGGCTCTCCGCTGCCGGATTCTCTGTTGGAGGGCGCGGTGGCAGCGACGGTGGATGCGCGCGGCTGGGTGGCCTTGCGGTCGAAGGAGCGTCCCTGGGCGGTGGATCTGGTTGGCGCGACGACAGCGTTGCGGGCGACCGGCGACTGGGACCTGGAGCGGATGTCATCGCTGGGCATGAAGTTCGAGGGACAGCTGCTCGACCTAGGTCGGTTGCTTCCGAAGCAGCCGCTGGCAGCCGGGCTACGGGTGGGTGGCTCGGGTTCGTTTTCGGGACCGTGGAATGCGCCGACTTCGTTCGATGTGACGGGGCGGATTTCGAGCCTGCGTGAGCACCCTCTGCTTGGCGCCTTCACGGCGGATGCATCGTTTCGCAGAGATGGTGGCGCGGTGCGATTTTTGGAGATGCAATATCGGTCAACGCGCGGCGAGGTGGAGGGGCGAGGCACGGTGGGACTGTTTTCGGGCGGGCAGATTGTATCCGACCCGAAGCTGGCGCTGGAGGGCGCGTTCCGAGGGATGAGGCCGGAGCTCTGGCTGAAGCGGAGCGAGCTGGTGGGTGGGGTAGATGGCCGGGCGTCGATCAGCGGGACGGTTCGCCATCCGCAGGCGTCGGGCGAGGTTTATGCGGCGGAGCTGTCCGTTGTGGGAGAGCCGGTTCGTCAGACGCGATTCGGTTTTGAGGGTGGTCTGGAGGGCGGCGTGGTCCGTGGATTTTCGGCGGAGTTGCTGGGAGGCGTGGTTCGCGGTGAGGCATCGGTGGGTTCGTTGCCGGAGCGACGGCTCGCGGGTCGGTTTTCGGTGGCTGGCGCGGAGCTGGGGGCCTCTGCGCTGTTGCGGCGGATGGGTCTGGCGGTGGAGGGAGAGCCATGGGGGTTTGCGGTCCTCGGTGGTTCGCTCGCCGCGCCGGAGATCGGCGGCTCGCTCGTGGTGGAGAAGTTGAAGGTTCAGGGTTTTGACCTGCGCAGCGTGAGCATGACGTTCGATACGCTGGAGGGCGTGGTGTCCGGGTATGGGATGGCGCTGGGTGAGGTTCCGTTCTCGCTGCAGGTGCCGTTGGATGGCCGGATGGCGTCGATGGAGGCCCGCCTCGATGAGATCCGTCCGCTTGCCTATCTGCCCCAGTTTGCTGATTCGGCATTTGACGCGCTGGTGAGCGGCGAGGTGAAGTTGCAGGCCGATCTGCGTGATCTGTCGACGATGGGCGGTTCGGTGCGCGTGGATGCGTTGGAGGTGCGATCTGGAACCCAGTCGGTGACAAATCCGGAGCCGATCGAGCTGACCTGGAGCCGGGGGTTGGAGGCGGATTCGCTGCACGACACGGTCACGGTTTCGGGCAAGCTCGGCGCGAAGGAGCAGCCCCTGTCGTTCGGTGGCAGCCTGCGGGATTGGCGTGAGGTGCGCGGAGAGGCGACGGGTGTCATCGACCTTGCGCTGCTGGGGTTTTTGCCGGCGCTGGTGAAGCAGTCTTCTGGGCGCGCGGATGTGTCGCTGGAGGTGAGCGGGCTGCTGGAGAATCCCGACCTGCGCGGCGTGGTCACGAATGTCTCGGGGCGTGTGACGCCGTCGTTTGAGAAGGTGGATGTCGCGGTGACGGCGAGCCGCTTGGAGGTGGCGTCCGGTATGCTGACGATCCCGGAGGTCTCTCCCCTGCGTGCGGTGCTTTGGGGCGGGACCGCTGATGTTTCTGGCAGTTACCAGCTCTTCGGCGCGCGCCAGGGAGGGCTGGCGATGCAGGCTTCCTTCGACAACCTGACCTACCGGATACCGCGCGAGTTTGCGGTGACGGTGGGCGGGAAGGTGCAGCTGACGGCCGCCGATGCCCGCTCGATTGGCGGGTGGCGGGTAGCGGGCGATGTGGAGCTGCTCGAGGGGAGGTACATCAAGCCCATTGAGCTGATCGCCGCGAACATTCCGGGTGCGGTGACGCGGGTTGTGAGCGCGCGGACGCAGCCGATCTGGCAGCGAAGTGCGTGGGTCGGGGCGTTGGAAACGGACCTCGCGGTGCGGGGTCGTGACCGGCTCTACGTTCAGTCACGGGTAGCGGGAGCTGATTTGCAGGTGGAACTGGAGACCAACGTTCAGGTTCGAGGTCCGCTGAAGGCGATGGTGATGACGGGCGACGTGAAGTCGCGCGACGGTTCGAGTCTCACCTTTCGGGGAAAGTCGTTTGAGGTGCTGAATGCAACCATGAACTTTGATGGCGAGCGTGACCCGACGGGTCTGCCGAGCCCGACCGTGGATGCGCAGTTGCGAACGACGGTGAAGCCCTGTGCGCTGGCGTCGAGCTCCCTGCTGAATGCGACGGCGCGGGGCGTGAGCGCCGTGACGGCGATTCCGACCATTGCGATCACCGCGCGTGTGCAGGGCCGCGCTCCGTCGGCGCTTGATTATGTGCTGAGTTCGACGCCGTCCTACGACCAGCGGGACCAGATGGCGCTGCTCATCACGGGGTGCACGGTGGATTCGTTGACCGCGGCGCGGGCCGGCGCTCCGACGCTCGATGTGGTGCTCCGTCCTGTGCTCGACATGGTGGAGCGGAATGTGGAGGAGAGTTTCAGTCTGGACGACTTCACGCTGGCGCCGTCGACGGTTGGGACGGCCTCGATCTCGATTCAGGACCAGCCGTCGGAGAAGTTCATCTGGTCGCTGAGCGCGGCACTCGGCGGCTTGGAGGGGACGCAGCAGAATGCGCAGGGGATCATCCGCCTTCTGGACTGGCTTTCGCTGGAGCTGCGGGAGCAGTCGGTGGGCACGGAGGGGAGCGTGGAGGCAGGCGTCCGGCTGAGCGGGGGTGGTCCGTGAGTCGGTTGATGGCGTTGCTGCATGCGGTCGCGCTGCTTGGAGCTCTGCTGCTTCCGGTCGTCGCGCCGGCGGCGGACGAGGTGGCGGCGGAGGGTGACCTATCGGACAGCGTTGTGGGGGGCGTGGAGGTCCGGTGCGATCTTGCGCTCTGTGAGGATGTGGCGCAGCGGTCGTCGCTGCTTGCCCTTGCCGGACTTGAGGTGGGGTCGGCGTGGAGCGCAGCGCGGTCGTCGCGGGCAGCGCAGGTGCTCGAGAGCGCTGGGATGTTTGAGCGGGTGAGGCTCACCGAGCGGGCTTGCGAAGCCGGCCTGTGTGTGGAGGTGGAGTTGGTGGGCCGGCAGCGGATCGCCGATGTCTTCATCGAGCCTGGCGGGGCGCTGACGAGTGAGATTCAGCGCCGTCTGTTTCTGCGGTCTGGCAGCCTGTGGACAGGCGACGAGGAGACGTTGGCCCGCCAGCGGCGCGCGATAGAGGAGTACTTTGAGTCGACGGGTTACTTTGGCTCGAAGGTGACGATCGAATCGGAGGAGCGGCCGGGCCGGCTTGTAGCGGTGACGGTTCGAGCGGAGCTTGGTCGTCAGGTGACGCTGCGTCGGCTGGCCGTGCGCGGCAACAGCGCGATTGCCTTCGAGCGGATTCGCGATGTGGTGCTCGGCGAGATGTCGCTCACGCGGGGCTACACGAAGGCAAATCTGCGGAGTGCGATCGAGGCCATTCAGACGCTCTACCGCGGCGCGGGTTACCTGCGGGCGCGTGTGATTCGTAGTGAAGAGCGTCCGATGGTTGCCGAGAGCGTGGTGGACCTGTTCCTGCAGGTGGAAGAGGGCGGTCCCTGGCGCATCGAGGTGGCGGGGAACACGGCCATCAGCAATGCGGAGGTGGTCACGACGGCGGCGCTCGGCAGCGCGGGGCTCGTGGATGGGGCTGTGCTCGACGAAGCAGCGGAGCAGGTGCGCCGGCGGTATGAGTCGCTCGGCTACACCTTCGCCGAGGTGAAGGCTCAGGTGGTGGAGGTGTCGGGCCTGCAGGTTGTGACCTTCGCGATCACCGAAGGCGACCGGCTGCCGATCCGCCTTGTTACGCTGGAGGGTGTCCCGGAGGAGTTGCGCGAGGAGATCGCCGCTCAGCTTGAGACGCGCCCACTCACAGCGTTCGGGTCTGGCGGCTACCTCGTTCGGGGTGCCGTCGCCGCCGATCTGCTGCGCATCGAACAGGGGATGCGCGATGCAGGATATCCGCAGGCGGTGGTGAGCGCCTACAAGGTCGGGCGGCTCCGCGACGGCAGTGGGCTGGATGTGGCATTTTCGGTGCAGTCCGGCGTGCGCCGCCGTGCGAGCAGCGTGCGCTATGTCTTGGATGGCGAAGCGCGCCAGAGCCCGGTGGCCCTGGGGCTGGAGGGGGGCGGCGTTTATTCGGAGTCGGCCTATGTTGCGGCAAAGGAGGCTTTGAAGCGGCTCTGGACGGAGCGGGGCTATGCAGGCGTGGAGGTGAAGGGTCTCTGCCGCGATGGAGCCGGCGAACCGGTTGCGTGCCAGGCGGAGGAGCTGGCGGCCGCTTGCCGGATCGACCCTTCGATTCTTCCCCTTTCGAGCTGCCGAGACCGGGCGAAGAAGTCGACGCGGGAGGAGTTCTTTGTCTGCCCGCTGCTTGTCGAGAGCACGGAGTGCACGCATGGCGCCGCGCCGCTCGGGTCTTCGATCGCGGTGGACTTTGAGGTGGTGCGTGGCCGGCTGAGTCGCTTTGGCGGGACGCTGCTGCTGGGCAACCATCGGAGCCAGTCCGCCGCGATTTTGGCGGAGCTGAAGTATGATCCGGGCGATCCCTACTCCATGGAGGCCATCTACCGGACGCAGGCAGGTCTTCGGTCGCTGGGCCTCTTTGACTCGGTACGCGCATCAACGCTCAGCGTTACCGATGCAGCGGGTGCGGAGGTGGTTTACACGGTGCTGGAGGTGGAGGAGACGCATCCCTGGACGGTGGATGCGAATGTGGGCGTGGAGCTCCAGTTTGGCGGCGTGGGCCGCGAGCTGTTGGTGTTGTCGGCAGAGCCAGTGTTCCGCCACCGAAACATCCTGGGCCGGTTGGAGGAGTTCCGTGCGTCGGGTAACTTGGACATCGATCCGAGCTCGCTGAGCCGGCTCTCTTCAGGCGAGGTGAAGTTGGGGGCGAACATCTCCTACTTCGACCCACGGTTCCACGGATTCGGCATGCTCCGCGAGGCGACCGAGGCGCTGGTTGAGGTCTACGGCGACCGCGATCGCCTCACGCTCGCGCCGGCGCCGCAGGTGGATGAGTGGGGTGTGGGCGCGAGGGCGCGTGATGAGTCGGACACGCGGCGCGGACTCTTCTACGAGTTCGGGCTATCGTTTCGAAACACCCGCTCTATCGATCAGTCGGGCGAGGCCGATCGGCCCGTTGAGTCGGCGGCGATTCTCTCTGCGACGCCGCGGGTAACCTACGATCGTCGGAACCATCCGCTGCGTCCGACGGCAGGCTATCTTGCGGAGGTGAGCGTGGAGCTGGCGGATGACTTCGTTGGGCTCTCCGATGCGAGTGCCTTCACCAAGCTGACCGCGCGCGCGGTTGGCTTCTGGTCGCTTGCGCCGGGTGTTGTGGCAGCGACGCAGCTGCGTGTGGGCTACGCGACGGGTGGCCTTCTGAGCGGATTCGATGCCGGTCGCTCCCTGGCACTGCCGCTGTCGGAGCGCTTTCTGATGGGTGGTTCCGGCAGCGTGCGCGGTTTTGGCGAGGGGGCGATCAAGACGGTCGAAGGCGATGCCTCCGGCGGCGATGTCTTCGTGCAGGGGAACGCAGAGCTGCGCTACGGGCTGGTGCCGGCGCTGGGCGTGGAGGGCGCGGCGTTTCTGGACGTAGGTGAACTCGCGCGAGAGGCGGGCGCGCTCTCGGCGGGCGAGCTGCGCAGCGCCGCAGGGCTGGGGTTGCGTTGGGTGATTGCCAACATGATCCCCGTGGCGCTTGACTACGGTACGAACCTGAGCAGGCGGATCGGCGAGCCGTTCGGGCGGTTCCATCTGAACGTGGGCTACACCTTCTAACGCTTGGGTCTGTTGGGTCGGAGCGGGGTGGTCCCCATGACCTCGCGCTCGAAGTCGTAGTCGGCGCCGAGCGCCTGCTGCGGCCCTCGGTGGCCGGCTGCGGGCTGGTCGCCCTCGACGGCGACGTTGCCTAGCTTCATGCCTTCGCTGAGGAACTTGCGACTTCGCGCATCGGTGGCCTCTTCGAAGGCGAGCCTCATCGCCTCTTCGGCAGAGATGAGCTTGGCGGGCTGGTCCTGCGCGGGCAGTGGCTCCGCCCGACGAGGTGCCTCGGTAAGGTTGACGGGGCGTTGCTTTGCGCGGAGCTCTGCGAGCTCATCACGGTTGCGCTGGAAGAGGCCGGCAAAGGTCCCGAGCGATGCAGGGTCCTCCTTCGGCTTCTTGGTGCCGCCCTGGCTCACTGATCGGCGGGGGCGCTCTGCGCAGGCGCCGGCATGATCTCCGCGAACTGGCGGGGGTCGGACCAGGTGTAGGGGATCTTGAAGCGGATGAGACCGGTGTCGCCAAACCGCTTGCCGGGGGCACGGAGCAGGAGCTCGGTGACGGTGTTTGCGGGGCGGGTGAACCACCAGATGTCGTCGAGGGAGGCGCCGGGAGCGAGCGACTTGCGTGCGGTCAGGGTCTCGTTGTGGGCGATGCCCGGGCCAAAGTCGACCCGCTCGATGGGGGATCCTGCGCTGTCTGTGAGCGAGGGGGCATCGACAGCGAGGCCGGCTGCCATGGGGAGATACTCCAGTGCTGCCGCGCCTGTGTTGGTGGCGGTGAAGCGGATTCCGATGAGCGGCTCACCGGAGGTTCCGCGGGTGCCGTCGGCTTTGACCAGCGGCGGGTAGAGCGTCTCGACCGACTTGATGGCGAACTTGATGCTGGGCCCTTTGTACTCGTCGTTGTCGGAGAGCCATTGCGGCTGCTGTGCCTCGGTGGGCACCGAGGCAATGCGGATGTAGGCGGGTGCCTTGGCCTGCTTGCCGAAGAGGGCAGGGGGTAGGCTGAGGAGGAGCGCCTTGGCGTTCTCCGGCGGCGCCTCAAAGAGGAGCAGGTCATCGACGCCTTCGCCGGGGTTGAGGGTTCGGGGCGATGCGACAGGGTCTGGGGTGTAGACGGACGAGCCGAGGATGAGGGCGGGGATCTGCGCCTGACCGGAGAGCTGAATCTCCGGGCCCGGGTCGAGGAAGAGCAGGGGCGCGCTCGCCTGCGTGGCAGAGGTCGTTGACCAGCCGAGGTCGTAGCGGAGCGGCTCTGCGCTCTTGTTGATGAGCTTGAGGGAGACGATGAGCGTCGACTTCTTGGTTGCGAAGGCGCCGGACGGCCCTTCGAGGTCGATGGCGACCAGTTTCACATCGGTGACGGCGACCTCGATGCCATTGATGGTCAGGACCTGGCCCTGCGGTGCTTCAAGCGGCTTGGCGCAGGCGGTGGCCAGGAGCAGCGAGGCGACGAGCGAGGCCTTCATGACAGCGGGAAGAGCGGTGCTTTTCAGGTTCATGGGTGTGTCACGATGGGTGAGAGCGGCAATGGCGCGTAGGTATCTGCGGGACTCGGGAGTGTCAAAAGGATTGGGGCTGAGCGTCTGACGGGGTGGGCCGCAATGAGGTTGCCGCGCCTTCGGGAACCGAGGCGGTCGAGCGTTCTACCCGGTCTGGGCTGCCCTTCCGTTGGGACGCTGTTGACCTGCTCAGGGGCTGCTCATCCCGGTGTCGACGCAGGGCCGGCAGGATGGTTAGCTGAGGAGCGAGGCTTCCGTGACGTCAACCGAGAGGGGCAGCAGGAGCGAGAGGAACGGACGATGGGCGCGGGTCCATCCCGGCGCGACAACGGCTCTGCTCTAGGCTGTGCTGTGGCTGCGTCAATGGCGGTGGGTGCGGAGCGAGCGGAGGAAGCGCACCATCGCACCCAGAACGAGCAGCGCGTAGGCGGTCAGTCCGGCCAGGTAGGGCCACTGGTCGCCGGGGGCCTCTCCTTCGATGAGAAGGTAGCCCTCGACGCAGTCAAGCTTGCCTGTGCGCTCGCGCTCGGCCTCGAAGTAGGCTGCAAGCTGGGGAGAGGGGTCGTGGCTGCAGAAGGGGACCCGGTAGTTTTCGGCGTAGAAGTCGCGGATGCCCGCGTATCGGCGCGGGAGGTCGGAGAAGGCGATGAGCCAGCCACTGCCGTCGAACTCTTCGCGGTTTTCTTCGGGGTTGTACGAGTCTCCAAAGGTCTCTGAAGAGGCTTCAGGGAGTTCGGTGGCCGTTCGGGCGACATAGAGCTGGGCACCGATGAGTTTGAAGACTCCCTTGTCGCCGGCGGAGGCGTAGCGTTGCGGGATTCCGGATAGCGAGACGAGTCGGTGGGAGCGGAGGTTGGGGTCGAGGTTCCCTGCCCGGATGGCAGCACCGATGTCTTCGGCGGCGCCCAGCGGGGCGAGCTCGACGGGCGCGAAGAAGTACCGTAGGTGGCCGACATACTGCCAGGCGGTGAGGCCGCTCAGCCCGAGCAGCAGCGCGAAGACGATGGGCTTGAGGATGCGTGTGGCCTGCGACTCTGCGATGCGGTCGAGCTCGGCGGTGCCGATCTCTCCGACCTGGTTGGGGCCGAAGAACTCACGCTCGAACTCCTCGGGCGCCTGGCGCTGTTCGTTGTCGTCCATGTTTGGCCTCGTGAACTTCAGAATCGGCCTAGGGCGCGCTCTTTGGCAGGCAAGATTTCGAGGCAGGTTGTCCACCAGCCGGTGAGGATGGTGGCGATGAACTCCTCGGGGAGCTGCTCGTCGCGCATCTCGTCGGCGAGCGCCGCCTGATCGTAGCAGATGGGGAGGAAGCGATGCCGGATGAGGCCAGGCGTGGTGAGGTCAATCTCCAGGGCCCAGACATGCAGGTCTCCGTCGTTAGCAGGTCTTCCGATGGCGCCAACATTGATGACGGTGCGGCCGGAGGCGAGGGTTCGTGCCCAGGGGATTCCTGTGTGCGTGACGAGGAGCAGGTCGGCCTCGGCCTCTCGGAGCAGGTGCTCAAGGAAGTGGTCCGGCGAGGTGGAGGACCAGAGGAACTCGTTGGTCCGGCGGGTCGAGCCGTGCGCCATCACAACCTGCTTGCCGTTCCAGAGGAGGCGGAAGCCGGTGGGCAGCGCCCGCAGCCAGTCTTTGTTGGCGTCCGAGGTGTGGGCAAGAGTGTAGTCGTAGCTGATGCGGGCGAAGTGGTTGTCGCGGGGGTCGGTGTAGCCGCAGGCGCAGTCTTCGAGTCGGTTGCCGACGGAGTGGTCGTAGTTTCCCTGCATGCAGCGGACGTCGGCGGCGTGAAGCAGCGGGAAGACCTTGTCTGGGTTGGGCCCAAAGCCGCCCATGTCGCCGAGGCAGTAGATTTCGTCGGCGCCGAGCCGAGCAGCCTCGGCGAGGGTTGCGGCGAGGCTGAGGTGGTTGTTGTAGACGCCGCCGAAGACAACGATGCGGCGCGGTGGGTCGCGGTCGGGTTTCAGGTTCGGCATCGGAGGCCCTCCGCATGGCAACTGTAGCAGGCCTGGTGGGAGAGCTGGATAGGATGCAGCGCGTCGGAGAGTCGGTCGCCCATGCGGGCGCCCTTTGCTTCGATGAGGATGGGGCAGGGGTAGACACCCTTCGCCGTGACCATGCGTCCCGTGCCGCAGGCGAGAGAGAAGACCTCGTCGGGGAGGAGGTCGCCCTCGAAGAGCCGCTCCTCGTCTGCGTATCCGCGATCGCGCCTGGCCTCGCGACCGAGCCGAAGGGGGGGCAGGAACTTGAGTCGCGGCCGGGAGATGCCGGCCTCGGCGAGCAGCTGCTGAAAGGCGGGGAGGGTGGCTTCCGTGGCGGAGACGACCTCGGTGATGGTGAGGATCGGGTCGATGCCCGCCGATGCGCAGCGGGTGACGGCGCCGATGATCTTGTCGAAGGTGCCGCGGCCTCGGATGGGGTCGTTCTGATCGGCGGTGAAGCCGTCGAGCGAGATTCGCAGGTCGAGGCTGTAGGGGGAGGCAGCTGCGAGCTTGGCGAGTCGGTCGGCCCGGGGCGCGTCGATGAGCAGCCCGTTGGTGAGGATGCTGAGCGGTGCGCGCTCGAGCACGAAGCCGATGAGCGCCTCGATCTCCGGGTGGAGGAAGGGCTCACCGCCGGTGAAGTAGAACTCCCGCACGCCCAATCCGACGGCCTCGTCGACCGCCTGCATGACCTCCGCGGTAGTCATCATCGGATGGCTCGCGTTGTTGGGGCCACAGGTGATGAAGCAGTGCTTGCAGGTGAGGTTGCAGAGCGTTCCCGTCACCTGGAGCCAGAGCGTCTCGAGGTAGGGGAAGGGGAGTGTTGGAGGCGCCGGCAGGGGAGTGGACACGGTGGTTCACGCAAAGTTTGGCAAACGTCGAAGAGTGGAGAACATTGGAGGCAGGAGGCCTCTTGCGCAAGAGCGAACTGGGAGCATGGCGAGGGTGCGTGGGCGTGGCGGTGGCGTTGGTGCTTTCGGCATGCTCGGAAGTCTCGAGGGATGTTGCATCTGTGCGGGCCGATGTTGCGGCAGTCGCGCCGGCGCCGGCCGTGGGTCTCGCAACGGAAGGCAGCGGTGCGCCCGCGCTGTCGGAGCGCAGGCTGCCTGCTGTGGGCGTGGCGTCGAGCCTCTGTGAAGCGCTGGCTGTGGTCGCGCCGTCATCGCCGCGTTCCGGCGCGTCGGCCGACATGCTGCTGGCCGAGCGTCGGGTCTGCGCGGGTGCTGTGGGCGAAGCGGTGGTTCACTGGCGCGCGGCTGCTGCGTCTGAGCCACGCCTGGGCGACATCGTCAATCGTCGGATCGCGCAGGCGACGGGCGGTGGACAGCGGGGTGGCCTGCCGCCGCAGACCGGCGCGGGTTGGCTGACCAGCGGCGGCGATGGCGATGGCCGGTGGGGTGATGATGCGAAGCTGTTTGCGCTCGAGCCCGCGCCGTGGATTCGTGCGCGGCTGGACGCCGTGCGCTGGAATCGGGTGATGCAGGGCAAAGGCGGTGCTGCAGCGCTGGCTTGGTCGCTGCGGTGGATGTTGGAGACCGACGCAGGAGACGGTGCGCTCTGGCTGGAACGGTTCGCATGGCTGCGGGCACGGCCGTCGCTGACGGCCGCTGACCGGCTGATGCTCTCGGGTCGTTGTGTGGACAGGTTTGCCTCGGTCGAAGAGCTACCGCTGTCGGAGGCCGCGGTGCGGAGGCTCACGCCTCTCGTGGAGCAATGTCTGGGCGCCTCGGCGGAGGAGGAGGGGTTGCTGCCCACGGGGTCTGCAGGCTGGCTGCTCGGACGCGCTGATGCCGAGAGCGTGGAGGAGGCTGAACTGGCGGCGCGGGAGACGCGTTGGCAGGCGCTGGTTCGGGCTCGCCGCGCCGATCAGGATGCGGAGGCGCTAGAGATTGCCTCGACGCTGGCGTTGGCTCCCTCTGGGTGGCGCGGCGGTGAGTCGTTGCTGGCCTGCGTGCCGCTCGCGGCCTCGTTGGGCGCGTCGGTGCGCTCAGAACAGGCGCTGGACGCATTTGAAAGGCTGGGTGCCTCGCTGCCTTGGGACCGTTCCCTGCTCTATGAGGTGGCGACGCAGCGAGGGCTACGTGGCCGAGATCTGGTGGCGTCGATGGGTGCGGTGGAACTTACGATGGAGGCCGGCGCGTCGACGCGCCATCGGCTCGTTGCGGCGCGCGCAAGGGGGTCGAATCCGGAGCTGCATGCGCTCATTGCCGAGGCGCCCGTGAGCTACGAGGCCGTCTATGCCGATCGCCTGCTGCGGCAGGATGGAGGTGCCGGCGAACTGGCCTCCAAGCTCGCCGCGCTGCGGTTTGTCTCCACGGTGCCCGCTCCCGTTGGGAGCGGTTGGGCGGCCGACTGGCTCGCGTCGGAGGGATACATCGCGCAGGCGCGGCGCGAGGCGCTTCTGCAGGCGGAGGTGGAGGGAGCGTTCCATCCGAGCCTCTGGGGTCTCGCCTCCGATTTGCTCTCGCGGAACGGTGAGTTCGCGCTCGCCCACTCCGCCGCGCGGCGGATGACAGCATCGTTGGCCGTCTATCCTTTCGAGACGGGCTTGATCCCCGGACGGGTCTGGCGTGAGGCCTATCCGATGCTCTGGGAGAAGGAGGTTGCCGCAGCGAGCGAACGCCAGGGCGTACCTCGGAGCCTGCTGCTGGCCTTCCTGCGCCGCGAGTCGGGATTCGACGCCGATGCCCGGTCATCCGTAGGCGCCCGCGGCCTGATGCAGGTGCTCCCGGGCACGGCAGGCGAGGTGGCAGCGCGGCATGGGATATCGCTGTTGCCAGGACTGGACGACCCTGGCCTCAACCTCGAGATCGCGGCCGCGATGATCGCCGATCTGATGACCGAGTTCGGCGGCAGGGTGGAGGTGGTGGCTGCCGCCTACTCGGCCGGTCCTACGAAGGCGCGTCGCTGGATTCGCGGCGATGAGGGTGCTGATGTCTGGCTCTGGACGGAGGCCATCCCGTACGATGTCGTCCGTTCCTACGCCCGAGAGGTCGCGGTCTCTGCCGCGCTCTACGCAGCCTGGCTGGGGGAGCCGCCACCCGAGGCCCACGTTACCCTGCGCGGGGGGCGCTAGGGTCCGCCGTGAGGCGATGGAGTCGCCGGGGTGGTTAGCTGCTTGCGGAGCCCTTCTGCGGTGGTGTCGCCAGGTCCGAAGTAGTCGGGGGCCATGGCCAGCAGGTGGTTGATGGCATCGCGCAGCGCGGTCACCGGGACCCGGCTGCCCGAGGCCGACTGGCTGTTGGCGAAAGCCCAGACGAACCAGGCGTCGGGCTCGGTGGGGAAGTCTGTGCGGGCGGCCTCGGCAACCGATCTCGCTTCGTCGAATTGGCCGAGGCGTCCGAGCAACCAGGCCTGTCTGGGGAGGAGCCAGGCGCGGGCCTTGGGGTCGGCAATCATGGCGGCCTCGATGCGCCTGAGCAGCTCCGGTCCGCGTCCGAGTGAGAAGAAGACCAGTTCGACCTCGTTGAGCACCTTGGTGGGTGCGCGCCGGGTGAAGAAGAGGTCGCCGGAGGAGGTCACCTGCGCGAGGATCGCCTCGTAGGAGGCCTGGGTCTCTGCGGCGAGGGTGGGCGGCTGAGGCGGGGAGACCGGTGTGGTGGGTACGATGGCGATCCGGTCGATTCTGTCGCGTTGCTGGGCGGGCGCTACGAGGTCGCAGGCGGCG